>JAICPX010000345.1 GCA_025929635.1 Chitinophagaceae bacterium | reverse complement strand
TTTCAAATTCCTTTCCATCCATTCAGTTGGTCAAGGAATCGGTCTTCTTTCGTTTTCATTGGATAATGCTCAGTGAACATAAGCTGTCCGCCCAAAATTCGCGATCGGTTTACGGTACGGCTTTTAAAATGGCGGCGGTGACATTTGCGTGCAACAAATAATTATCCAGGTCATCGATCGTATCACGAACCAACCGATAAAAATTGTTTTCGAATCGTCCCTTAAGATTCTTTGACAGTCGGGCCATTTATTCTTTGTATGAATAAATACCTTGTCAGTGATCGTCGGCTTATTCTCTCTTTTGAAAAGTTTAAACATTTATCAAATTTAGCAGGTTAGCGGTCACCATAACCAGATCATAATCCACTGAGATCATGCCGATCTCAATCTCATGGAACTCTCGTCCATAAAAGCTACCAGCAATTTTTAACAGGCGACTCCGACGGAGTCCGTTATCAATGATTCTCTATAAACAGGTTATGCGTACAGGATTACAAATAACGACACATTATTGTTAGTATCTTCGTCGCCCTTTTATTATGTCAAAAGCAAAGAACAACGGAACACCGATTGAGGAAATAAATCATGAAGCTATTGAGGTGCACGGTGCCAGGGTGCATAATCTCAAGAACATCGATATTTCAATTCCTAAAAACAAACTCGTTGTGATTACCGGCATCAGCGGAAGCGGGAAATCTTCGCTGGCATTTGATACAATCTATGCCGAGGGCCAGCGGCGCTATATGGAAACTTTTGGCGCCTATGCCCGCCAATTTATTGGCGATATGGAAAGACCAGACGTAGATAAGATCACCGGTTTGTCACCTGTAATTTCAATTGAGCAAAAAACTACAAACAAAAACCCAAGATCAACCGTAGGGACGGTCACTGAGATATACGATTTTCTTCGCCTGTTATTTGCAAGGATAGGGGAGGCTTATTCTTATAATACCGGTAAGCCAATGGTGAAATGGAGTGAAGAAGAGATTGTTGAAAATATTTTTAGAAAGTACAAGAACAAGAAAATTTCCCTGTTAGCGCCCCTTGTTCGTGGCAGAAAAGGGCATTATCGTGAGTTGTTTGAAGACGTTCGCAAAAAAGGATTTTTAAAAGTAAGGGTAGATGGTGAAGTAAAAGAACTGGTTCCGAAAATGCAGGTTGACCGGTACAAGATCCATGATATTGAGTTGGTAGTTGATCGCTTACAGGTTACTGATGAGCTGAAAGCAAGATTAAGTCAAAGCGTGCAGCAAACGCTAAAGCTGGGAAAGGACCTGATGTTTTTGTTGATTGAAGAAAAGAACCTTGTTCAATACAGTAAGCAATTGATGTGTGAGGATACGGGTATCAGTTATGAGGAACCGTCGCCAAATTCTTTTTCTTTTAACTCCCCTTATGGAGCTTGTCCTGTTTGTCGCGGTTTGGGAACAATGTTTCATGTAAATCTTGAATCCATTATTCCTGATCCTTCATTGAATATAAGTGAAGGTGGCATTGCTCCATTGGGAGAGGAAAGAGATGCCTGGGTTTTCAGGCAGGTGCAGGACATTGCCAAGCGAAACAAGATATCATTAAACACCCCCATAAAAAGCCTGAATAAAAAGTCGCTCAATATTCTTTTATATGGCAATGAGGAAGGCACTGAAGCAGAGATCGATTTTGAAAACCTCAAATTCGATCCGTCCGCTCCTTTTGAAGGCATAGTGAACATGCTGAAACGTTGGTTCAATAATGGTTATAGTGAAGGGCTTCGTGATTGGGCCGAAGGTTACATGCAGATGCGACCATGCGATGCTTGTGGCGGCGCCCGGTTGAAAAAAGAAAGTTTGTGGTTTAAAATACTGGGGCGAAATATTGCTGCATTGGGCGAAATGAACCTGGACAATCTTGCTGCATGGTTTGATGGGATTGAATTGAGAATTACCGATAAACAAAAAAGCATTGCAAAGGATGTACTAAAAGAGATCAGGGAACGACTTCAATTTCTTCTTGATGTGGGATTAACATATCTCACCTTAAATCGACCTTCAAAAACGTTAAGTGGCGGGGAATCGCAGCGAATACGATTAGCGACGCAGATCGGTTCGCAATTACAGGGTATTACTTATATTCTTGATGAACCATCGATTGGTTTGCATCAAAGAGATAATCATCGCCTGATCGATGCATTGAAAAACCTTCGTGATATCGGGAATAGCGTATTGGTAGTTGAGCATGACAAAGACATAATGTTATCGGCGGATCATTTAATAGATATTGGTCCAAAAGCGGGTTTTCATGGCGGGAAGATCGTTGCCCAGGGCATTCCCGAACAAATGTTGAAATTGGATACGTTAACGGCAAATTATTTGAACGGTCATCATCGTATTGCGGTACCGAATGAAAGAAGAAAAGGCAATGGAAAATTTATTGAATTGAAAGGCGCCAAAGGAAATAATCTCAGGGACCTGGATGTTAAGTTCCCACTTGGGAAATTTATCGTCGTTACCGGTGTCAGTGGCAGTGGTAAATCAACGCTGATCAACGAAACACTTTACCCGATATTATCAAAACATGCCTATGGCTCCAGGGTGACCCCGCTTGAATACAAAACAATAAAGGGCCTGGACCATATAGATAAAGTGATCGAGATCGATCAGTCCCCGATTGGTCGTACACCAAGAAGCAATCCTGCAACTTATTGCGGATTCTTTACAGATATCAGAACCCTGTTTGCTTCCATTCCGGAGGCAAAGATCCGGGGCTATAATGCCGGACGTTTTTCCTTTAATGTAAAAAGTGGCAGATGTGATGTATGCGAGGGGGGAGGTATGCGGGTAATTGAGATGAATTTCTTACCTGATGTATATGTGCATTGTGAAAAATGCAATGGCAAAAGATACAACCGGGAAACATTGGAAATAAGATATAAAGGAAAATCTATTGCAGATGTCCTTGATATGACCGTTGAGGAGGCAGTCGAGTTTTTCCAGCATATACCATATATCTATCGTAAAATAAAAGTGCTTGGCGAAGTGGGTCTTGGATATATCACACTGGGGCAAAGCGCGGTTACATTAAGTGGTGGAGAGGCACAGCGGGTTAAGTTATCGACCGAGCTTGGAAAAAAAGATACAGGTAAAACATTTTATATCCTTGATGAACCAACGACAGGTCTGCATTTTGAAGATATCCAGCATTTACTGGCTGTCCTGAACAAGTTGGTTGATCGCGGTAATTCCGTGCTGGTGATCGAGCATAATATGGATGTAATAAAAGTGGCCGATCATATCATTGACCTGGGTCCTGAAGGGGGTGACGGAGGTGGAAAGATCTTATTTGAGGGGAAACCTGAGGATTTGATCAATAATAAGGAGAGTTATACTGCAGAATTTCTGAAAAATGAGATTGTATAGAGCTGCTATATTTTGTTACCGCAGAAAAAAAGGCTGAATAATATGTCAGCCTTTTTATTGAATTTCTTTTCTAAGGTTTGGGAGAAGTCGGCGGCTTGGTTTCCGGGATCTTAATAATTCCAGATGTTAACCCGAGACCAACAAGCCCGGCAAGTATACAAAGCCAAAGCCCAAATCCGGGTTTTAAGATGCTGCCAAATAAACCTCCGCCATAAGTAGAATTTTTTGTAAGTAAAAAAAGTAAGGCGCCGGCTATGATCGCTCCAAATCCTCCCATTACCATTTTTTTAGTGTTAGGATCGTATTCCTTGCTTTTGTCGCCCATAAGTGACAATGCGGCAACCGCTCCTATACCCAGCAAGCTGAGCAGCCCCAATCCACGAAGTCCATTCAAAGATCCCCCAAATGGTGTAGTAAGCCATGGTAACAGCAACGAAATGAACGCTACTAAGGCAATGATCAACGCATACAATTTTTGTTTGTGAAAATTTAGTTGTTCCATAACAGTTAGTTTTAGGTCTCCTAAATGTAAAAAATACTTTTGAGAATGGAACCCGTAGTGAACAACGGGTAGTAGGGGGTGAAGATGAAATAAAAAAACCCGCAGCTTTTTTTCAGGAGGGATAAGGATTAATCGTTTTCAATGAATGTTGTTACCAACGGCTTCATCAGGGTGTACAGATTAAACTACTCCTGGACTGCGGGAGTTTTTTTGGGTAAATAAAAGAGCAAGGTATTGCGTGTCCAATAAGGTTGGCAGCAGGTGTTCAATAAAATTAAAATACACATGAGAGTAACAATAGAGAACGGATCAGGTTTTAGTCAACCAGGTATTGTATTTTAAAGAGCCCACTGCCCTTATTGGAACTGCAATAAATATGGTAAAGAACTATTTGATTATAATTTTCCCGGACTCACTCATCTCATCTTTCTTAAAAACCTGGTAAGTATATGCTCCTTTTTCCAGGCCATTGATCCTCTTATGATCCCGTTCATTCATTCTATAATGAACCAGAAGTGTTCCTTCTGAATCAAATACAAAAAAGTCAACTTCGCTGTTTTCGATATTTTTTACGTGCATCGTTTTCTTAATGATATCAGGATAGATCTTCACTTCCCTGTCTTTTTTTGATTGCCTGGGTTTAACTTTTTCGGCCGTATGCAGACTCTCCACGACCGTACATGACTGGGCAAAGCCCAGTGAGACTGCCAGGCTAAACGCAAACGATGATCTTTTTAAAACGGATAAAGTAGAGTTTGTTTTCATATTGGGTTCGGATTGTCACGACGGATTAAAAGTAGATCGGACATCGCAGCTGTCGCAAAGCCTTTCGGTTTGGTGAATTGCTTCCGCCAAGTCTCAAACCAAAACGAAGAATGGTTGAAAAATAGGAGTCCATTTCTTTTGGATCGCCACGTTGTCTTCCAATATAGGGTCGGGTGATGTTACGGAATGGTTCACGGTTATGCAACTGGTAGGCAACAGGCACATCGGCCGGAGCCAGGTATTGAGAGAAATAAAGCGGGTCGATATAATTTGTACTTACATCGTCGATATAATCGGTAAATGTTTTGCGATGCAATACTTCAATACCGATATAAGTATTTTCCTTGACATAGTATTTGAATCCTGCACCCATGGGAATTTCAAGCTGTGTTAATTTGTATTCTTTTCTGTCAGGATATTGCGACATGCCCTGGCCTTCCAAACGGAGAGGTTTTAGTTCCACCAATTGTTTTTGGCTAAGATTGTTAGGATCAGGATAATAGTATCCTTTGGGATTAAAGCGGAATAAACCAACCCCCGTGATACCATACGGTCTGAATTTACCGGCCAACCCATCATAGTCCTCCATCCAAACTGT
>JAICPX010000537.1 GCA_025929635.1 Chitinophagaceae bacterium | reverse complement strand
CCTCTTACTATTTATTAGGGAGAAAAAATCAGTTATTCACCGTAAACCTGATCTCTTCAATATTTGAATTACCTCCTTCATCAATTGCAAAAAATTTGGCAATTAATTGTCCACTTGTTTCCGGAGGCGCTGTATATTTTTCAGTCACTGACATCATCCGGCCGGGAATCTCATATTCTTTTTTGAAACCGGCCCCATCATTGATCTGTAACCATACTTTTGATAGACTTATATTGTCACTGATCATTACCTGCATACAAAGAGGAAACCCTGCAGGTATAATAGGATTGTCTGATGGATAAATAACTTTTATTTGCGGCTTTATTGTATCGGGTCCATAAACTGCATTCCTGGTACAGGAAGCAAAAAATGAAGTAACAAGAATAAAAATTGTTAAATGCTTCCTGATAAATGAAGGAGAAATTATCGCGAAGAATAAATTTCTCATAGCGCATGTTTCCGAGAAGTTACGAAAATTAATTACACTACTGGTTTGAATCTTGTTCGGGTAATGTCTCAATTTCAAAATATTTACTCTACACATAACAACTTCACAATGGAACCACTCCTCCTTCGTTGGGGCAGGCGCCGGCACATAGGACACAATAGGAAAAAAACACATAGAAATCTATGTGAAAGCCTATGTTTCTATGTGCCTATGTGGTTCAAAATCTAAACTGATAAAGTACCCTTGTTTGCCGGTTGAGCACATAGGCAGAATCGAACTGCCGATATTGGTTTTGCAGACCAATGCCTTACCACCTGGCTATATGTGCTAATAGACAGATTAGGATAATTAATTTATGTCGATAACGCCAACAAAAAACCCGCAAATCTGCGGGCTGATTATTATACTTGAAATACATCAATACATTATCCCGCTTGTTGGTTTAAAGCAACAGCAACAGCATGTGGTATTATTGTATTGTTTCATTTTCCGCAAAAATAATAAAAAATAGTTGCCGCCTATGGCAGGGAGTTTGTAGTATTTTGAAATTAAAACTTTAGTTATGGTCAAATATAAGTATAAAACGATCTTAAGAGCGCTATTATTTATTCCTATGCTTTTTACCGCAGGTATTCTAACCGCACAAGAAACCGAAAAGGATAATAAGCTGATCACTGATAGTAAAGAAGCAAAGGACGCATTTATAAAATCAGATGGCCTGATGTCGAATTTGTTCAATAACGCATATGCCTATGTTATTTTCCCCAATGTTGGGAAAGGCGCAATAGGAATTGGCGGTGCTGCGGGTAACGGTATCGTTTACCAGGGAGGCAATGCTATAGGTAGAGCAAGCATGAAGCAAGTGAGTGTGGGCTTTCAATGGGGCGGGCAAGCATACAGGGAGGTAATATTTTTCGAGAACAAAGAAACTTTAGATCGATTCAAGCAGGATAAAATCGAATTTTCAGCACAGGCTTCAGCGGTTGCCGCAACAAAGGGAGCTTCAGGTAATGTAAAATATGCGGATGGAGTAATGATATTTACACAGGAGAAAGGCGGCCTGATGTATGAAGCTTCTGTGGGCGGGCAAAAATTTAAGTACACAGCATTTTAAGGATCAAACAAATTAAAAAGCCATCCCGACTTAGTCGTGATGGCTTTACATTTAATACTATTTGAGATCATACACCCAATGTCCAGCCTTGCCTGTATTGTCTCTTTACAAACTGGTTGGCTTCCTCAAAGTTTGTGATCTTCATATTTTTGGCATCCCAAAGGAGTTTTTTGCGACCCAGCCATTTGTCATTCCATCCTTTGCCCTTTGGATTACGCATTAAAAAGCTGCGAATCGCAAGATTGCCGATCAGGATGCTTTCAGTAAATGGTCCTGCATATTCAAAAGGGGAGCTTGTTGTTGCTTTTCCATAACCAGCGATACAGGCATTTACCCATTGGAGGTAATGTCCTTCTGAAACTCTCTTAATTGTTTCCTTTGGCAAATTTGTTTCTTTCATCAATTTAGTTGGTAATAACCTTGGATTCTCACCATAGCAATCCATCAATAGCTTTCCTTTTGTACCAACAAATAACACTCCACCATCCCAATTGCCAAATGATTCTTCAGGTAACAGTTCATCAGGTCTTTGTGGCAATAAACCACCGTCATGCCATGACACTTTCAAATTTCCTTTTCCGTCTGTTCTTGGATAATTCAGATGAATGATCGATGAAGCTGGACATGCATCAGGGTTTTGCGAATCATCCCACATCTTAGACCAGATGGTAGCAATGCTTGCTTCAACCGAATCC
Source organism: Chitinophagaceae bacterium (assembly GCA_025929635.1). GTDB lineage: Bacteria > Bacteroidota > Bacteroidia > Chitinophagales > Chitinophagaceae > VBAS01. The sequence continues at coordinate 816 of JAICPX010000537.1, read as the reverse complement.
GGATAAAGGATCGGCAATATGCGATAGATCGGATCCATAATATGACAAGCCATATCACCCAATGCACCTGTACCATATGCCCACCAGCCACGCCAGTTGAAAGGAAGATATGCAGGATTATAGGGAATCGCCGGGGCAGTCCCTAACCAAAGATCCCAGTCCAGTTCTTTAGGAATTTCATGTTGACCAGTGGGAGTGGGGACGCCCTGCGGCCACACTGGTCTGTTTGTCCACGCATGTGCAGTATGTACATCGCCGATCAAACCGCTATCAAAAATCTCTTTTGCTCTCCGTACACCGGCACCTGAACCACCCTGGTTACCCATTTGCGTAACAACCTTGTACTTTTTGGCCGCTTCAGTTAACATCCGTGCTTCAAAAATATCATGCGTCAATGGCTTTTGTGTGTACACATGTTTACCCAATTGCATGGCAGCAATGGTGGCGACAGCATGGGTGTGATCAGGAGTAGAAACAGAAACCGCATCAATGTTATTCTTTTCTTTATCCAGCATCACTCTGAAGTCTTTGTAATATGGAGCGTTGGGAAAAGATTGTCGCGACTTCACTGCCTGCCTGTCATCAACATCACATAAAGCAACAATGCTAACATTTGGGCTTTTGGCAAACTCTGCAAGATCACTTGTCCCTTTACCACCAGCGCCAATACCGGCAATTCTTAACTTATCGCTGGGTGCGATAAAACCTCGACCAATGACGTGCCGGGGTACAATGAAGAAACCAGCGCCAGTGACTGCACTGTTTCTTATAAATTTTCTTCGTGATTGATTAGACATATTGTAGAAATTAAAAATT
>JAICPX010000388.1 GCA_025929635.1 Chitinophagaceae bacterium | reverse complement strand
TTGCGCCTGTCACCAATTATACGATCAGGGGGTTTCTCTGGTACCAGGGTGAAGCAAATACCAACAGGGCTGAGGAATATGCAAAACTTCAACCGGCACAAATATCAGATTGGAGAAATAAATGGAAACAAGGCGAGCTTCCGTTTTTGTTTGTCCAGCTTCCGGGTTTTATGGATTATAACTATTGGCCTTCGGAAAGTAATTGGGCTACGCTACGTGAATCACAATTAAGATCTTTATCGGTTTCGAACACCGCGATGGCAGTTGCCATCGACCTCGGAGAATGGAATGATATTCATCCTGACAATAAAAAAGATGTTGGAGAAAGACTGGCATTAGCCGCATTGAAAATTGTTTATGGAGAAAATATTGTTCATGCTGGTCCTATTTACCAATCAGCAACAGTGAATGGAAACAAGATCACAATAAATTTTACAAATACAGGCAGTGGGTTAATAACAAATGATGGAGAAGAATTGAGTGAATTTGCAATTGCAGGTGAGGATAAAAAATTTGTTTGGGCTAAAGCCAGGATTGAGGGTAACACAGTAGTCGTTTGGAATGATGCAGTTCAAAACCCAAAACATGTTCGGTATGCATGGGCTGACAACCCTGTAAACCCAAACTTATATAATAAGGAAGGTCTCCCTGCATCACCATTCAGAACGGATGTCCCCATCCGCTAAAGGGGTGGTTTAAAATTCGGACTTGCAATATTGAACATTGAAAAAGTGAGGAAGTGTACTAGTTTGAAAAAATGGAACCACATAGGCACATAATACACATAGATTGTCACATAGAACGCCTATGTGTGTCTTCCTATGTGCACCATGTGTCTATGTGGTAAAAAAAAACAAGCTGAGACACTACCAAGACTGAGCATTGTCCGAAGGACTCCTTCGGAGAACCTTCAAAAAAATATGATGAAAAAGAATCTGCTTCTTTTACTAATCGTAGGAATGACTTGTAAAGTATTTGCACAAACAGATCAAATCGACAGCAGTAAATATCCAAAGCTTACAACTTTTACGGGACAACAGGATCATGATAACATGAAGCAGCAATTAGGCATCACGAAATTGAGACCAGGCTATAGCGGTAATGAAACTGCTCCCAATCATGCAAACTATGATGAAGCACTTGCTAATCCATGCCCGCAACTGCCAGATATTCTTACAACAAAAGATGGAAAAAAAGTAACCACAGCTGATATGTGGTGGAAACAACGTCGCCCGGAGCTTATCGAAGAATTTGAACGGGAAGTATATGGTCGTCTTCCAAAAAAAATTCCGAAAGTAACATGGACCGTAAAGGTCACTGATCGTGAATTTGTAAATCGTATCCCTGTTGTTGTAAAAATGCTGGTGGGACATGTTGATAACAGCGAATATCCATTGATCAATGTCGACATCAATATGATGCTTGTAGTGCCAATGAATGTAAAAGGCCCCGTCCCGGTATTGATGATGTTCAGCGGTCGTCCTGCATTTCCATCTCCTGCGCAACCGGCCCCTGACGAAATGGATAAAATAAATACGGCTTTCAGGGAGCTTATGATAAAAACTGATCCCGGACTGAAAACAATTTTTGAAAAATATCCCGCGTACCAACCGATCACCAGGCTCCCCGCTCCTAATTTTTTTGCACCACCCAAACCTGACGAAGAACTTACACCACAGGAAAGACTGTTAGCGGCAGGTTGGGGATATGTTGCTATTGAAACAAACAGTATACAGGCAGATAATAGCGCCGGGCTGACAAGAGGCATCATAGGTTTATGCAACAAGGGTCAGCCACGCAAGCCTGATGATTGGGGAGCATTGCGAGCATGGGCATGGGGAGCAGCAAGAGGATTGGATTATCTCGGGACGGATAGTTTAGTAGATTCCAAAAAAGTTGGTATTGAAGGTGTATCACGATATGGCAAAGCAGCACTTGTTACACTAGCATTTGAACCGCGTTTTGCTGTGGGTTTGATAGGTTCATCAGGGAAAGGCGGCGTTACGCTTCATCGTCGTGTGTTTGGTGAAGGCGTGGAAAATCTTTCTGGTGGTGGCGGTTATCATTGGATGGCGGGAAATTATATGAAGTATGCAGCTGAAGAGTCATCATTTGGAAGAAAGACAGGATGTGATCTTCCCGTTGACTCTCATGAATTGATTGCACTTTGCGCACCACGACCTGCCTTCATCAGTTATGGCATTCCTGAAAAAGGGGATGCTAAATGGCTCGACCAGACGGGAAGCTATATGGCAACCGTTGCGGCCGGTTCAGTTTACAAACTACTGGGAGCAAAGGATATTGGTGTTTCGAATGACCATATGAAAGAAAAAATGCCACCGATGATGACGGATATGCTGGATGGTGAATTAGCATGGCGTCAGCATGATGGCGGTCATACGGACGCACCGAATTTCAAATTCTTTATTCCATGGGCAAACAGGTTTTTGAAATATGAAAAAAAAGCTCAATGATGAAAAATGTTTTAAACTTAGCAGTCATGTTTAAGAAAATATCACTGGTTGCTGGTATATTTTTTCTGATCGGCAAAGTATCAGATGCACAAGGCATCGAAAAATCCGCGCCAACTGGTTTTGATTCAGTTCGAACAGGAATTCCTAACGGGAGAATTGATACGATCAGTTACGAATCTAAAACCGTTGGCACTAAGAGACGGGCATTGATCTATACACCGCCGGGATTTTCTAAAAAGAATAAATATCCCGTGCTGTATCTTTTACATGGTATCGGTGGAGATGAAAAGGAATGGTTGAAGGGCGGCAATCCACAAGTGATACTTGACAATTTGTATGCGGATAAAAAGGCCGAACCCATGATCGTGGTAATGCCAAATGGCCGGGCAATGAAAGATGACCGGGCAATAGGTAATATGTTTGATAGTGCAAAAGTCCAGGCATTTGCAACTTTTGAAAAAGACCTCTTGAATGATCTTATTCCTTTCATTGAAAAGAAATACCCTGTTTTAACTGGCAGGGAGCACCGTGCAATCGCGGGCCTATCGATGGGTGGCGGGCAATCATTGAATTTTGGTTTGGGTAATCTTGACAAGTTCGCATGGGTAGGTGGATTTTCTTCCGCTCCAAACACAAAAAAACCCGGGGAACTGATTCCTGATCCCGAAGCCGCAAAGAACAAATTGAAATTACTTTGGATATCCTGTGGTGCAAGCGATGGTTTAATAACATTCAGTAAACGAACGCATGATTATCTCTACCTGAAGAATGTACCACATATATATTATATCGAACCGGGTGTACATGACTTCAAAGTATGGAAGAATGGTTTGTATATGTTCTCAAAGCTGATTTTTAAACCAGTTGATAAGTCGATCATAGCCCAACTAAGCAATGATGCAACACCGGCATCATCGAATATTCCCGGAATTCAATACCCCCAAATCTTACCAGACAACCGGGTTATATTTCGAACCAGGGCGCCGGAAGCACATAAACTCGTGATCGATTTGGGAAAAAAGTATGAAATGGTAAAGGACACTGGCGGTTACTGGACATTAACAACCGACCCGATCGGCGAAGGATTTCATTATTATTCCCTGGTTATTGATGGCATTGCCGTTGCAGATCCTGCGAGTCAGTCCTTCTATGGAATGGGCAGAATGGCAAGTGGCATTGACATTCCCGATACTGATATGGCTTACTATCAACCCAGGAATGTTCCTCATGGCCAGGTAAGAATAGTAAATTATTATTCCAATATTACCAGGGCCTGGAGAAGGGCCTATGTATACACGCCACCGGGTTATGATGATAGCATTGCTAAAAGATATCCTGTGCTTTACCTGCAACATGGTGCCGGCGAAGACGAAACAGGGTGGTCAGCCCAGGGAAAGATGGACTTTATTATGGATAATCTTATCGCAGAAAAAAAAGCAACGCCAATGATCGTGGTAATGGACCGCGGGTACGCTACCGATCCATCAAAACCTTTTAACATAGTTCAAAGCGGCCCGGGAAGAGGGGCACCCGGCAATGTTTTTCCTGAAGTATTGGTCAGGGATATAATTCCGATGATCGATAAGACTTTTAGGACACTTACTGATCGTGACAATCGTGCAATGGCGGGTCTTTCAATGGGAGGTTTTCAAACATTCCAAACAACGATGACCAATCTCGACAAGTTTGCTTACATAGGAGGATTTAGCGGAGCTGGTTTTTTGCAGCAAGGAACAGAAATAACTCAACTGTATAGTGGTGCATGGGCAAATGCTGATGACTTTAATAAAAAAGTAAAAGTAGTATACCTGAGTATTGGCACAAAAGAACCGGAAAGAATGTACACAGGAGTAAAAGGATTTCACGAGGCGCTTGAAAAAGCGGGTATCAGGCATGTTTATTATGAATCACCCGGTACAGCGCATGAATGGCAGACATGGAGGCGATCATTAAGACAATTTGCACAGCTCATCTTTAAGTAACCTGTATGCAATATGAATTGTGTCGTGGTGGTATCTTTTTTTGTTTTTATTCAGGCTTTAAAATTGTATAAATACATACTGATGACACCATTTGTAACTAAGAAATCTTCAAGCGGGATTAATGTATACTTATTTGCATTTACGTTTCTTATCCTTAACAGTTGCGGAACCGGGATTTTGGGTCAGGCAATACCAGGAGACCGTGTTTTAAAAGAG
>JAICPX010000660.1 GCA_025929635.1 Chitinophagaceae bacterium | reverse complement strand
GTGCTGCGGATGTAATATTAAAAGAAAGAAGAAAACTTATCTGTGTTGTTCGTGATACACCCTATAGTCTGATCCATATCCGCAATATGGAAATGGTGACACTTGCCGGCGGTATCATCTGTCCCGCCACCCCTTCTTTTTATAGCATCCCGAAGACGATTGACGAACTGGCAGCGACTGTTGTGGATCGTGTGCTTGATCTTGCGGGCTTTGATATCAGGACTTTTAGATGGGGTGGCTCTACGAATCCGCCAAAGGGCGAATGAACTAAGCTCGCCTATTGACCGTATTGAGATAAAAAAATTCAATATGTTCGTGGAGATTGCTTCGCCTCAGAAATGGTTTTTATACCATAAAAACTTTATGAGGCTCGCAAGTGGTTAGCGGTTATCGATCACTTCAACACCGGGGTATTTCTTTTCATCAAACACAAACTGTTTGTCATCGATGGTTGTATTGGGCGTAAATGTATTTACAACAATTGAATATTTCTTGCCGTCTTTTTCCAAAACCTTAGTGCTGGAAATGGTTTTTGCGGTCTTATTTACTGACAGGTAAACCTTATGATAAGATTTGTTTTTATCTGTTGGAGTTAATTCAATTTCCTGGATAGTTTTTGTACCTACTTTCTTTTCGCCATTCATTTTGTAGAGAAAATCTTTATCATAAAAGTTTGTAAACATTTTCTGGGGTGTTAACGATGAGCCGCTGTTGTCATACTTTGTGATCACCACTTCATTTGCCGCCTTATCATATGTCCACACATTGATCCCGTCGCAGAATATTTCCTGCCCGAGAATGGTGACTTTATATTTATTTCCCTTGAGTGATACAGTACCGTTTTTTGAAGAAAGAACCTTACCGGCTGCGCTTTCGGTTTTGAATGTAAATGTAGATTTAACGGTTTTATAGGTCTTGAATTTAGCACTTACATCATCGAGTATCTTTTTTGCAGCAGGATCATTCGTCGCCTGGGCATAACTCTTAGTAGTGCCACCTCCAATTATTAATATCAATAATGTGTAAAATAATTTCATAATACCTTCATTAATCGTGACCAATTGTATGCCATTTAAAACGGGCTGGCAAAGATAGCCAATTACATTTTAGAGGATGCTCATCAGCGGCTATCGGTTGCCTATGAAAGGAATTTTTAACAGCTTAAATAAGATTTGCGAGATGTTGATTGAGATCAGCCTCCGTTTTTATCAAAACATCACGGGCTTTGCTTCCCTGGTTGGGGCCTACTACTCCGGCAGCCTCCAACTGGTCCATTAATCTTCCCGCCCGATTATACCCCAATTTCATTCTTCTTTGAAGAAGTGATGTTGAACCCACCTGGTTTTGAACAATAAGCCTTGCGGCATCTTCAAATAACGCGTCTTTGTCATCCAGGTCGAAATCTTTTCCTTCCAATTCTTTTTCATCAACATATTCTGGTAAAAGGAATGGTTGCGGATATCCTCTTTGGAGCTCAATATGGCTGACGATCTTGTCAACCTCGGGAGTATCCACAAAAGCACATTGCAGCCTGGTGATCTCTCCATGATGGGATATAAGCATATCCCCTTTACCGATTAATTGTTCTGCTCCACCAGTGTCGAGGATCGTTCTTGAGTCGATCTTGGATGATACCTTAAAAGCAATACGGGAGGGGAAGTTGGCCTTAATGGTACCGGTGATGATATTTACGGAAGGACGTTGCGTAGCGATGATCAAATGAATACCCACGGCACGGGCAAGCTGCGCTAATCTTGCTATTGGCATTTCAATTTCTTTACCGGCGGTCATGATCAGGTCAGCAAATT
>JAICPX010000176.1 GCA_025929635.1 Chitinophagaceae bacterium | reverse complement strand
CCAGGCAATAGAAAACGGAAGCACTAAATTCTATTTTTCAAATAAAGAGGATCGTGGTTATATCAACCGGCTTGAATTCAAAGTAAATAACCAAACGGCAAGTGTTGAAGACCATCCGCAGCATATTGACATTATAAAAGTCAATTTACCGGCACCGTTAGCCCCGGGAGAAAAAATTGACATTACTACTCCTTTTCATGTAAAGCTTCCTTATAATTTTTCAAGAGGCGGACATGATGGACAAAGCTACCAGGCAACACAATGGTATCCCAAGCCTGCCGTGTATGATCGCAAAGGATGGCATCCCATCCCCTATCTTGACCAGGGAGAATTTTACAGCGAGTTTGGAAATTTTGATGTTCGGATCACCGTCCCAAAGAACTATATAATTGCCGCAACCGGTGACCTGCAAAATGAAGATGAAAAAAAAATGCTGATCACGGGTTCCGAAGTATTACAAAAGAACCTCCACGTACCATCCAAAAATAATTCAGCAAATGACTTACCGGGCCTTATTGAATCTTCACCCGAGCTTAAGACTTTGACTTATAAACAAACCAATGTACATGACTTTGCCTGGTTTGCCGACAAAACTTTCAACGTACTACATGATACACTAAAATTGAAATCAGGAAGAGTCATCGATGTTTATTCCTTTTTCACGCCGGCGCAACATAAATTTTGGAGGAACAGCCTGCGTACAATAAAAGATGCTGTTCTTACCCGGAGCGAATGGATCGGCGAATACCCTTACAATGTTGTGACCGCCGTACAAGGCCCTGCCAGTTTTGGCGGCGGAATGGAATATCCAACCATCACAATAATTTCTCCTGAATCAAATGAAAAAATGCTCGACTTCGTAATTGCTCATGAAGTTGGGCATAATTGGTTTTACGGAGTATTGGGTACAAATGAAAGAAAACATCCGTGGATGGACGAAGGCATAAATACATTCTACGATAATCGTTACAGCAAATGGAAATATGGTGAGGAAGGCGAGATAAAATATGGAACGAGCAGCTTTTCCATCCGCGATGCAGAAAGATTATTATTTCAATCAAAAGCAGTAGTTAAGAAGGACCAACCGATAAATACGCAAGCTGAAACGTTCACGAACATGAATTATGACCTGGTTGCTTATTATAAAACCGGCGCCTGGCTTGAATTGATCGAAAAAAAATTAGGAAAGGAAACCTTTGACAAGGCGATGCAGGAATATTACCGGCAGTGGCAATTTAAACATCCCTATCCTGAAGACTTTAAAAACGTATTAGAAACGGTGAGCGGTCAAAATCTCGATGCGGAGTTTACCTTGCTTGATCAAAAAGGACCCCTTCCGGGCCTGGAAAGACAAGGAACAAAGATCATCTTCCCATTATCTTCAAAAGCAGTTGTCTCGTATTTAAGAGAAACACCTAAAAACGCCCTGATCATCTCCCCCGTCTTTGGAATAAACAGCTATGACAAAGCTATGATTGGCATCGGCATCACCAATTATAAATTGCCTTCATCGCGGTTCCAATTCTTATTGGCACCGCTCTACTCAACCGGAGCAAGTCGGTTGAACGGCCTCGGCAAATTGAACTATTCATTTTACCCTGACGCTTTTGTCAGGAAGATCGATCTGTTCCTGAATGCCTCCTCTTTCTCCATGAATTCATTTGAAAAAGACGATGGCAGTAACATAACAGCAAGTTTTAAGAAAATAGTGCCCGGTATTCGCTTTACATTGAATCAAAAAGATCCAAGAAGCAACATACATAGATATATTCAATGGAAAACCTTTTCCATAAATGAAGAGGCCTTCCGGATTTCTTATGACAGTATATTCAATCCCCCGGATACGATCATCGAACAATCAGTAAATACCATTAGCGACGAACGAACCCTTCTTCAATTAAAATTGGTAGTGGAAAACTTCAGGGCATTGTATCCGTACAAGGCAGAACTCAATCTTGAACATGGGAAAGATTTTATCAGGACAGCTTTTACCGGGAATTATTTTTTCAATTATCCAAAAGAAGGAGGATTGAACCTGCGTTTGTTTGCGGGGAAATTCTTTTATCTTGGTGCTAAAACGTTTTCAAAACAATTTTCTACTGACCGTTATCACCTGAATATGACCGGCGCCAGTGGATATGAAGACTATACCTACAGCGATTACTTTATCGGCAGAAACAAATTTGACAAATTACCAAGTCAGCAGATCATGGTCCGTGACGGCGGGTTTAAAGTACGAACCGATCTTTATGCCGATAAGGTCGGCAAGACTGATGAATGGCTTGCCGCCATTAATTTAAGAACAAGTATTCCGTCAGGACTTAATCCTCTTTCGGTATTACCTGTAAAGATCCCGTTGAAATTATTTCTCGATATTGGCACTTACGGCGACGCCTGGAAAAAAGATGCTGAAGCCGATCGGTTCATTTTTGATGCAGGACTGCAATTATCCTTGTTCGCAAATACGCTCAATATCTATGTCCCGGTGCTCTATAGCAGCATTTACAAGGACTATATCCAATCTGTCCTTGAGAAAAAAGGAAGACTCTGGAAAACAATCTCATTCAGTATAGATATTTCTAACTTCAGCCTGCGAAAAATAAACCGCGACCTTGATTTCTAATGACAAGCGGGAATCAAATAAAATATTTAAAGCAAAAAGAAATTGACAAGGAAAAGTGGGATGCATGTATTAACAGTGCGATCAACGGGCTTATGTATCCTTACTCGTTTTATCTTGATTGTATGGCTAAGCACTGGGATGCCCTTGTGTTGGAAGATTATGAAGCAGTAATGCCTTTAACCTGGAATAAAAAGTATGGTTTTTATTACCTGTATCAACCGGCATTTACAGCCTCATTGGGCGTATTTGGTAAAAATATCAATGAGAACCTGGTCAAAGATTTCCTCGACGCCATTCCAAAAAAATTCAGGTTGATCGAGATCTCATTGAACCATGCAAATAATTATCGTGAAATAATCAACGGATACTATCCCCGCAGCAATTATATGCTGGACCTGAATAGACCGTATGAAGAAATCCTGCATGGTTACCGGGAAAATCATAGAAGAAATATTCTGAAAGCGAAAGAATCAGGTTGCAGGATCAGGAGAGAAATTTCTGTTGATGAAATAATTCAGATCAATCATGAACAGTTACGACAGATCGATGGAACAAGGCCCGGAGATTATGTCAATTTTAAAAAACTATATGAAATACTAAGAGACATGGGCAATGCGAAGAGCTATGCTGTTGCCGGCCCCAATAACAAAACGCTTGCCTCAGCGGTTTTCTTTTTTTCACACAACCGTGCTTATTATATTCTGGTGGGAAATCATCCTGATGGAAAAACACTTGGCGCCTCACATGCACTGATCGATGCATTTATTAAAGATCATACCGGGCAAAATCTAATTCTTGATTTCGAAGGCTCCGATTTCCGAAGCCTCGCACTCTTTTACAGGGGTTTCGGGGCAAAAGAAGAATTATACCCTGCGATGAAAATAAACCGGTTGCCCTGGTGGGTTCGCTTATTCAAAAAGTGATCAATCAGTAATTCACCTTCAGGATAAATTTATCCGTTTCATTAACGGCAAGCGACGCAGCCGCAGCATCACTGATACGCATATCTACTCCCTGGTTCTCTCTTATTTTATCCATTGAATAAAGAACCTTTGCAAATACAACTTTGCTATTTGAAGGATTGGTAAGTTTAACGATCGTTCCGGGTTCCACACCATTGATCAGTAAATAATATTTGCCGTCCTGCCATCCACTCATTGTTTTAAAAATAGAGGAAGTAACTGTTTGCTCTTTTGACAACGGCGACGCTTTTACCTGCTGGTAAAAGTTACTCTTAAAATAACCGGATCCGTCAGTATTTACAGGTTCTGGTTGCTTCACAACGACAGGCTCAGTCTTCCTGGGTTCCTCTTTTACAATTGGAGGGGGCTCCTTTTTTATTTCTGTTTCAACGTTCTTCGGTTCTTCTTTCTTAGGTTCTGGTGCCTTCACTTCTGTTTCAACCGCCTTTTTCTGAGCATCTGCTTTCTTTACATTAGATACGGATTCTTCAACACGTGGGGCGACCGTAACGACTTTATCCTTTAATTCGTTCGTAATTAAGAATCCAACAATGAGTTTTGTATTAGCACCGGCATTGTCTTCATTTAACTGATTCCATCCCCTTAAATTATTGATAGGAGCTTTATATTTTACACTGATATTAGCCAGCGATTCCCTGGCGCCTGGTGTATAATAAACGGGAACCCCTGTATTGACTTCCTGCTTAAAATTTGTGTCGGTAAGCGGGATATTTATTTGTTGCCCGATCGCCAATCCTTTATTGAAATCAATCCCATTGAAATTGGCAATATGCCTTGGATGAACATTATACACTCTTCCCAACGCGAACAACCCTTCTTTTGGAGCTACTTTATGGACAACATAAATTCCTTTTGACCCGCTCTTAATTTCCAGGTCCTGCGCAGAAACAATAAGGGAAAGAAACAATGGCAATACAAGTGTCATTAGTTTTTTCATTGGGATATATTTTTACAAAGATGCAGAATTTTACCAGTTTTAGTCCTTACGAATTCTTAACTCTTTTGGATAATAATTGTTAATACGGTTTGAAAGCTTGTTGATCCAGCCCAATGGGTGATCTTTATGTGTAACCACGGTCCAGCCCATGCTACCCCCTGGCAGTTCCAGCTCCTTCTTTTTCAGATACTGGATCGCTTGCTCGTAACCCAACTCAGTTCGTCCCACGGCATCGCTGAGAATATTACTCAAAGCCAACGCATGTTCAGGCACCAGCTTATCTTTTATGATTTCCCCGATTTCTGTCCCGCAATTCACCACACGAAATTTAGCTGCTAAAAAACTTATTTCCGCAAGCAAACTTTCGGGAATTGCCCGAAGCATCTTTCCATGTCTTAGAAATGATAGCCCGTCTATTTCCAGATATTTTCTTAAGACTTCAAGCTCCTGTCTTGAAAATTTATCGGGTTTTACTTTTGGCAAAATCGTGCCTTTATTATTACTTTTCTCTTTCCGGAAGCAGGCTATAAAAAATCCTTCTCCTTTCACTTTATCGGGCCAAAATCGATAGCCACCCCCACTTGAAACAATATTCCAACCCGGGTCAATTATTAATTGTTCATTATTAATTATTAATTCATCCCTAAGCCAATCTACTATTTGTTCATCCTCTTCACTTGAATAAGAACATGTTGAATAGATGAGCACACCCCCATCTTTTAACGCAGGCAAGACGTCGGCAAGTATCCGTTGCTGTCTTTGACTGCATAACATAACATTTTGTTCACTCCATTCTTTAATCGCATCCGGTTCCCGACGAAATAAACCACTCCCGCTGCAGGGCGCATCCACAACAATTACATCAAAATAACTTTCTAGTTTTTGAAAATCCTTTGGATCATTGTTGGTCACTATCACATTCGCACAACCCCATTTCAGAATATTGTCCTTCAGAATATTTGCCCTCGATCTTATTACTTCATTACTTACTAACAAACTATCTTTTGTGATCAGTGAAAGAATATGCGTTGACTTGCCACCTGGCGCCGCAGAAAGATCCAGCACTTTAAGAGGCCCTGACAGATCAACGGTCTGTTTCAATGCCTGCTCCAAAAACATACTGCTTGCTTCCTGTACATAGTAACAACCTGCGTGAAAGAGGGGATCAAAGGTGAAAGAAGGACGACTGTCAAGGTAATAACCGTAGTCGCTCCAGGGAATTTTTTCGTGAGACGTAAGACCTGAGACGTGAGATGCTGTGTCTGGCGTTTCATGTCTCACGTTTGACGACTTAAAAGGATTAACTCTGATCGAAGTCACCTGCTCTCCCGACTCATGAAGTTTTACAAAGGACTCTTTATCGAATCCTTCTATTCCTTCAAGTGAATTCAATAGATCAGTTGGTAAATGCACTGGCATTCTCTTTAATAAGCCAAACGGTATCCCGCAATGGTTTAAGCCCTTGTTTGCGGGCTTCGAAAACGTAATAATTCTCCGTTCCTGTCAATATCCTTATTTGCACAGGTATGTGTGCGGCTACTTCTACCGCTGTTTGAGATCTTGTTGACTTAGCAACTTCCTTTGGTGTCGTATAATTGAACAACAACTCATACTCACATTCACCGGTCCAGTTCACCCTCATTACAGTGATATCACCTGATTCGACATTCGTTTCAATCTGCAGCGAATCTTTTCTTACAATATCTATTCTTTGCCTGCTCGCCTTATTGTAGATATAGAATTTACCAAACTTATACTGGGTACAATCATATGATGAATTGGCAAAGGACGTTAACGAAGCAACAACTATTAAAGGAAGGGAATAATATATTTGTTTCCGGATCTTCATTACTAAAACGTTTTCGGCTTCACAATACTTGTTGCCTGCTTCACCTGGCTGGTATATGCTTCCACTGTTTTTGCTACTACTTCAATGTTATCCTGGGCTTCTTTCCAGTTCCTTTCCTCAATTCCTTCACGGATACCGGGCAAGGTTTTTACACCATAACCTGTATAAAAGCCTGGTGCATAAATTTGATGCTTATACCACGAACGTCTTGGCAGCCCTTTATCATTGATCAATGCCCTTTCTACCCTGAATAATATTGCATTCAATTCTTTTCTTTTCTCGGGGGAGAGCTGTGTTCCATTAACATAAATCTTCTGGAATTCTTCGGCACTGGTTTTTAGCTCAGCCATTTTATTTTCAAGTTCGCTAAAGTTCAGATAAGGGACATGACCCTTTGGCTTTGGTGATTGAAATCCTTTTTTTGGATCTTTTGCCAGATCAAATAATTTGTCGGTGATCATTTTATTCTCCTGCTCAGTTTCTGCTCGTGTATTTTCAAGTAAAGTTTTTAATTCACCGACATAATCATTAACTGTCTTATAAAAAGTATTGAAATCGATCGGCAACACATCGGCGTTGGCCAGGCGTAGCATGGCACGACCCGCTGTTTTTGATAAAGCAATCCCATATTGAAAACCCGGGTCTTTAAAGCGGGTGAAATGATCATAAGAGTCGTAAATAGAATGGTACTCGCCTCCGCTTCCCTCACCACCAAAACCAAGATTCAAAGAAGCAATGCCAAGAAACTGTAAGAACCCTGACCAATCTGATCCTGCACCGAGTGCACTTAGCTTAATGTTCTTGTTTCCCATCAATCTTGTTCTTGTTGCTTTATCAGCATTCACCATTTGATTTGCATACCTCCTTTCTTTTATGCTTACCCCTGTTTGCGGATCGATCACGGCTTCGGCTATTTCATTAAAGAATGGCTCAAGTGAGTGCGAGCCGCCGACGCCAATAAAACCGCGGCTATTGCCATCAGTGTTTATATAGGCCACGGCTTTCTTTCTCAATTCATCCTGGTTGTGTTCTGCCCATTCCGTAGAACCCAGTAGCGCCGGTTCTTCACCATCCCATGCACAATACACCACTGTTCTTTTCAACTTAAATCCTTTTTTTATCATTTCCGCGATCACTCTTGCTTCTTCCATCTCGGCCACCATACCACTGATCGGATCAGTAGCCCCATTCACCCATCCGTCATGATGATTGCCACGAATGATCCATTCATCAGGAAATTCAGTTCCCTGCATTTTCGCGATCACATTGTACAATGGTTTTATATCCCAGTTGAATTGCAGTTTCAGATGCACTTTGTCCTTACTGGGACCGACATGATAAGTTACCGGTAACCCTCCACGCCATGCAGCGGGCGCCACAGGTCCATTCAATGATTGCAATAAAGGAAGTGCATCTTCATACGAGATCGGTATCACGGGGATCTTCATGATCGTTGTCACATCTTCCCTATTCAATCTCCTGGCATCTTTTGTTGCACCGATTCCGGGAGTCAAAGGATCACCAGGATAAACCGGCATATCCATTACCGAACCTCGTTGTACTCCATCCTTCGGACGAAAAGGTCCTTCAGGATAAACGTCCCCGGCCCTGTAACCATCGTCTTCCGGATCGGAATAAATAATACAACCAATCGCTCCATGCTCATAGGCAACCTTTGGTTTTATTCCCCGCCATGATCCACCGTATTTCGCAATAACAATTTTTCCTTTTACACTCACACCCATTTTTTCCAGTTCATCGTAATCTGCGGGAACTCCACGATTCACAAAAACCAATTCAGCTGTTACATCACCATCGGCAGAATAGATATTGTATGTTGGGAGTTGTTCTGATTTTTGTCCACTTGTCTTATCTTCTTTTAACGTTGACTCCTCCAGTTTTGCTTTGTAGGGTTTACTGCCAAGCAATTCAAGTACTCTTGTTTTCGGAGTAGGGAACAACACGTGATACCCGGCGATCTCTGTTTGATATCCCCATGAGCGAAAAAGATTGGCCATGTATTCCGCATTTGCTTTTCCTTGTACGCTGCCAACATGATGAGGACGCGAAGTAAGGAACTGCATCCAGGTATCGAGATTTTTTGCATTGAGGTGCGCATCGAATTGCTTTTCCCATTCCAATTGCGATTTTGCATTGGATTCAGTAAAGCCCATTATCTTTTGCGCATTAATAAACGGGGTCGATAACAGGAACATCAAAACAAAATTGAATCGTCTCATGATCGTGTTTGATTTTTATGTAGTTGGCTAATATACTACTATTAGGCTTTCGTTGCGTCGCGCCGAAGGCGCTCCTTTGGAGCACTCTTGTACTTCATCAAGT
>JAICPX010000679.1 GCA_025929635.1 Chitinophagaceae bacterium | reverse complement strand
TGAACGTGGAAGTGCTAATGAAAGCAAGCGGAGTGATCGTAAGAAAATAATTGTATTGGGTTCAGGTCCTAATCGTATTGGCCAGGGAATTGAATTTGATTATTGCTGCGTGCATGGCTTGCTGGCAATTAAAGAATGTGGATATGAATCCATCATGATCAATTGTAATCCTGAAACGGTGTCGACTGATTTTGATATGGCCGATAAACTTTATTTCGAACCGGTTTATTGGGAGCATATCTGGGAGATCATCGAGCATGAAAAACCGTTTGGAGTGATCGTACAATTGGGTGGGCAAACTGCGTTGAAACTTGCTGAGCGTTTACATAAAAAAGGAGTTAATATCATCGGCACTTCATTCGACAGTATGGATATTGCCGAAGATCGCGGCCGTTTCTCTGATATGCTAAAAGCACTTGATATTCCTTATCCTAATTATGGCACTGCCTGGACAGTGGATGAAGCGGTACAGGTTGCAAATAAAGTTGGTTATCCTGTGCTTGTCCGCCCTTCGTATGTACTCGGCGGACAAAGAATGCGGATTGTCATCAATGATGATGAGCTGGAAAAAGCTGTGGTGAGCCTGCTAAAACATATTCCCGGAAATAAAATACTGGTTGACCATTTCCTTGATCGTTGCCAGGAAGCGGAGATTGATGCGATCTGTGATGGCGAGAAATTTCATGTCATGGGTATTATGGAGCATATCGAGCCGGCGGGAATCCATAGTGGCGACAGTAATGCGGTGTTGCCTGCGTTTAATCTCAGTCCATTGGAACTACAGGATATGGTGGACTATGCAAAGAAGATCGCATTGGAATTAAAAGTAAAAGGATTGATCAATATCCAGTTTGCCATAAAAGATACTAAAGTGTATGTGATCGAAGCAAATCCCCGTGCATCAAGAACAACTCCGTTCATTGCAAAAGCTTATAACAAACCTTACCTGAATTATGCGACCAAAGTAATGATGGGTGAAATAAAAGTAGCCGACATACCTGAAGAAAAACACCTGGAAGGTTTTGCGATCAAAGAACCCGTATTCAGTTTTAATAAATTCCCGGGTGTAAATAAAGAACTTGGACCTGAGATGAAATCAACTGGTGAGGCGATCCGGTTTATAAAAAATTTGAGAGATCCTTATTTCAGGCAGTTGTATAAGGATAGGAGTATGTATCTAAGTAAATGAACCAGTCCCGATAACTATCGGGATTCAGGATTGGAAAGATTTTCCGGGAAAGGGTTGCTGATGCAGCCCTTTTTAATTGAAGAACGAATTCGTAAATTTATATAATTGATAGAGTTTAATCATAATTCTTTAATGCGATCTATTTTATTTCTGCCAATTCTGCTTGCTATTGGATGTTCGGGCCAAAACACCAGCAATGAACTGGTAAAAATTGATACAGCCAAACTTTTTAACCCTAATCCCCAACCAGGTGATTGGGGTGCGGAAGAAATGAACATCTTCAAGCGAAATATTTTTTTAACACAGCCGAAGTACTATATAATATTTAATGATGTTGAACATGAATTAAAAACGATAGACAAGGTCAGCGATTATATCAAATTGAATAGGGCGCAAATTCAAAAAGAAAAGTTTTATGTTATCGTTGATAGCAGC
>JAICPX010000240.1 GCA_025929635.1 Chitinophagaceae bacterium | reverse complement strand
TCGGAGCTGAATACATAGTGTGCTGTGTAGGCATCGGGCCACCGGAGTTAGAAAGAGTAATATTATTTGTTCCCCCGGCGGCGGATACATTTCCCACATAGCAGGTCCAGTTTTCAAATGTTCCCATTTCAAAATCAAGATTAGGAGGGCATTGAGACAACGAACGAAGCGAAACCAGCGTGAACAGGATCAGTGACAATCGAAATGGTGCACCAAAGAAAACGGGCACAGTATTATTATCATTTTCCCTGGGTATGTGCACAAAATGTAGATTGAATTCTAAAGATAGAAATTACTTAGACAAAACGATGGACTTTTCTAACGGGTTGCCGTGTAAAAATCCTATTAATGACAATTTACTGATAAAATGGTTTAATAATGCAGCCGTGGTCTGGAAACAAGAAAAAATACGGCTGTGGAATTTCCTTAGCTTTGCGATCAAAATTGCAGGTTATGAAGAGAGGTTTTTTTTTGATTTCTTTTGTTTCGCTGGGTCTTATTTGCCTGGCGCAGAAATCTGATCCTGGCGTATCAATACCCGATCCCAACAAAAAAATACAAGTAGTAGAAACGGCCTGTGGCCAATGTCAATTCAAGCTTGCAGGCAAAGGATGCGATCTTGCTGTTCGCTTTGATGGCAAGTCATATTTTGTTGATGGAACAGACATCGATTCACACGGTGATGCTCATGCTAAAGACGGATTTTGCAATGCAGTTAGAAAGGCGGAGGTGCAAGGTGAAGTTGTGAATGATCGTTTCAAAGTCGGTTACTTCAAACTGGTGAAGCAGGAAAATAAAAATGACAAGGCTACCACACAAAAAAATTAGCAACCTTTTAATTTGATAATTAGTTATTGAACCAGCATTTCGGCGGAAAAAACCTGCCGATTGTATAATCACAACCATTAATGAAAATCGCTTTTCACTAACTTCGCACCCCAACATTCAACCTATGCCTGAACATTCACATCAATTAGCTGCAATTCTCTTTGCAGACATAGTGAACTATACCGCTATGATGCAGGAGGATGAGAATGCTGCACTGGAAAAGATTACACGTTTCAGGCACGTGATCGATATTATAGTAGAAGAGCTGGAAGGAAAGATCATTCAGTACTACGGTGATGGATGCCTGGTGCTCTTCAATAGTGCCACCGATGCAGTAGAGTTTGCCAAATTATTACAGACAGATTTTAATGAGGAGCCAAAAGTGCCTGTACGTATCGGCGTCCACATGGGTGATGTATTGTTGCGGGACGGAAATGTTTTTGGCGATGTAGTGAATATTGCATCCAGGATCCAGGCGTTAGCACCGGCAGGCGGCATTTATATATCCGAAATGGTGTACCGGAATATTGCCAATAAAAAAGGAATGGATTCTGTATTTATCAAAGAAGAAAAGCTAAAGAATGTAAGAACACCGATCAGGATATACGAGGTGCTGACTGAATACAGTACAACCGTTTATCATACAAATGCAGATGATGAGCAGGTGGCTATTGACGAGAACAGTATTGCCGTTCTGCCCTTTGTAAATATGAGCAGTGATAAAGAACAGGAATATTTCAGTGACGGATTAACAGAGGATATTATCACCCAGCTTTCAAAGATCAAGTCGTTCAAAGTTATTTCCCGTACGTCGGTTATGCAGTATAAGAAAACGCCAAAGTCAATAAAAGAAATAGGAAAAGAACTTGGTGTGGCAACGATACTGGAAGGAAGCGTACAACGGTCGCCGACAAAGGTCCGTATCACTGCACAGTTGATAAATGCTGTGTCTGATGAACATTTGTGGTCGGAATCATATGATCGGCCGGTTGACGACATATTCACAATTCAAAGAGAAGTTGCCCTTGCCATTGCCTCTGTCCTCAATACAACGCTGACCAAAAAAGAATCTCAGCAATTGGATTATGTGCCAACAGTGAATTTGCAGGCATATGACCTGTACATGCGCGGAAAATTTCTTGTTGAAAAAAGGAACAAGACCGATCTGCTGGTTGCCAGGGAACTGTTTCAGCAAGCGGTAACAAAAGACAGAACCTTTGCCGACGCCTATTCCGGGCTGGCAACAACTTATTTGCTTTCATCTTTCCGCGGGTATGAAGATCCGACAAGGATGTTATGGCTGGCAAAAAAGAACATTGATACGGCCCTGGGCCTTGATCCTTCATCAGGAGAGATCCAGGCAACCCTGGGATATTGGTATCATCAAACATTTGACTGGCATGCAGCAGAGATAACCTACCGTCGCGCTATTGATCTGAATGCAAACCAATCCAATGTTTATCTATGGCTGGGAATTTTACTTGAGGCAAAGGATGAGAAAGAAGAAGCACTGAAAGTGTACAGTCGTGGGACCGAATTAAACCCAATGTGGGATTACCTCGTTGAAAACAGGATAAGAGCATTGGTGAACAATAACCAGGTTGAAGAAGCGGTTGCATTGCAAAAGGGTTTAATTGAAAAAGCATCGGCTGATCCTTCGCTTCAAAAGATGTATTATGAGGATCTTTCAAGATTATACTGGTTTTTGAATAATAAAGAAGCGGCCATCCAAGCAGCCCAGCGATCCGGAAAAAAGAGTCTTTTAACATTCTACACGGATGGGGATCACGCACAGCTGGAAAAAGAAGTTGACAAATCTTATGAAGAGTTAAGAGATAAAAGTGAATACGTATCGCAGGTTTGGATGGGTATTGATTATGCCCGCGCGGGAGCAAGGGACAAAGCACTGGATTGCTTCAATAATGCAATCGCATTAAAAGAAACTGCGATCACGTTTTTGCTGCTACGTCATTTTGATTTTTTGAATATAAAATATCTCAGCATGGCGCTGATCACAAGAAAGATCAGGCAGATAATTAATTTTTAGTAGTATTTGTACACTCTTTCCCTTACTTCAACCACTGCACCATTCTGGATTTTTTTCTGGCGGACCCAATTTCCTTTTTTGTCAAATTCGTAAGTGAAAGTTGAGCTTTCTGTCAGGGTCCCATCACCTTTATATTTATTTTCCCCAATGATATTATTCTTATCATCATACTTATATTCCACTTTACCAATTAATGCATTGGTCTGAGTCAGTTGCAGCCACTCCGTTCTGTTCCCGTTTGCATCGTAAGTGAAGTTATATTTGAAAAAGAAATTTCCGTTACCCTGGTAAGCAAGCCATTCGAGCATTTGAGCCCTGGCGTCATATCTATAAAGGTATTTACGGTTAAAATTATTATTACCCTTGGACTTTTGTTTGATATCGTTTTGCTCAACCCTGTTTCCATTCTCGTCAGTTTTTACCACCGATTTTGTATCAATGGTGCCATCAGCAAGTATTGTTTCTTCACTAACCACTTTGCCGGAAGGATCATAGGCAGACCTGACGATTGAATTCACACTGCCATCGGGTTTGTAGTTTATCAATTCGAGCCTATTCCCATTTTCATCATACTTAAACGTATTTTTCAAACTGAATTTCTTTACGTTTTCGCCAGGATATGCGGTTTCAGTCATCGTTTGCACCTTGCCTTTCAATCTTTGAACAGTAGCGTCTGATCTTTTTTCTTTTGCATCACTCTGTAAAGTCTCTGTTGATGGGGCCGGAGTATTTGTATTAGCTGCCTGCGATGATGCAACAGGGTCATCAGTGTCACTATCAGAACATGCTGTTACAATCAATGCGATAAAAAACATGCTAAACAGTTGTATTTGCCATTTCATAACAAGTATAGATTTGCTTTCAGGGTACCAACATAATTTATTTACTCAACAAATCCAATAGTTCATATTTTGTTGGTAAAACTGCGATCGGGGCAGGTTAGCCTTAAAACACTTAGCCCGATAACCGTGACTGTTGTGTTGAAGTTACCGGGTCCGGATTTGCCAGAAAAAGAATTCTAAACTACGATCACGCTATTGCTGCCGCCAAATTCATTTGGCACTTCCTGGTCAGCCCCAGGGTCGTTGAGCCACAGTGTTTCGTTCACCAGGTATTTAAATTGGTGGGTGGAGTCCTTGGGGAGGTTAACATCTGCACTAAAACTTCCATCTTTTTTCCTGCTCATGGTAATCGAATTTTTCCAGTCACTGTTCAATCCGAGTATTGCGATCGTCTCCGCCTCATCAGCTTTAAAAGAGAATTTAACTTTACAGTAATCCTTTGTTTTGTAATAGGTTTTTTGTACCATTTTCTTTCTTTCTTTTAAGTTTTTAAAGGTTCTTCAACTATCGTTCATTAGCAAGCACTTCGTGGAAAACGGACCAAAACGGGCTTTTCGTTGCTCTTAATACGGCAAAGTTAATTAGGTAACCTGTACCTGGAGACTATTTTATGAGTTGGTAAGTCCATTTGTGGATTACTTGTGAAGAGCAAATATTTTTCTATTCTGTAATATTTTTCAATTTTTATAAAATGAAAATACGTGCTGCAGAACTAAGAGATATACCGCAAATACAATTAGTAAGAAACCTTGTAAAAGAAAACCGTTTATCGGATCCCAATTTAGTTCCTGATCGTGATGTGGAAGATTATCTGTTTCGCCGTGGAAAAGGATGGGTTTGTGAAATAAATAATGAAGTTGTGGGCTTTGCTATTGTCGATCTTGTTGACAATAATATCTGGGCTTTATTTGTTCATCCGGGTTTTGAAAAAATGGGTATTGGAAAAAAATTACATGATGAGATGATAAATTGGTATTTTACCCAAACAGGTAAAACAGTATGGTTGGGAACAGCGCCTGATACAAGGGCGGAAGCGTTTTATCGCAAAGCCGGTTGGAAAGAAGTTGGTGTGCACGGCAAAGGCGAAATAAAATTTGAACTGACAGAAGATGATTGGCGATCACTAAAATAGTTTTTTTCTATGCTTGAAGTAAACTTTACCCCATTCCCGGAATTAAAAACGGAAAGACTTTTATTGAGAAAGCTCACCGGAAATGATGCCCGCGAGTTGTTTTTCCTGAGATCAAATGAAGAAGTGCTCCGATTTCTTGGCAAGGAACCGGCAAAATCTGTTTCAGAAGCAGAAGAATTTATCGGTAAGATCGATAAGAGTATCGAGGAAAACGAATCCATACTTTGGGGCATTGCTTTACTTCCTGATCCCGCAACGATCATCGGCACAATTTGCTTATGGAATTTTACAAAAGAAAATTACCGGGCAGAAATTGGTTATATACTTCATCCTGGTCATTGGCGGAAAGGCATAATGACAGAAGCGATCAATTGTGTTGTTGATTTTGGATTTAATAATCTAAAACTGCATTCAATAGGAGCATTACTCAGTCCCGGGAACATAGCTTCAACAGCTGTGCTGGAGCGTACAGGATTTGTAAAAGAGGGACATTTGAAGGAATGTTTTTATTTCAATGGTGAGTTTACAGATACGTTGATCTATTCAAGGCTAAAATAACTGTTGTTAAATCGCCTTTCATCCTGCAGATTCATTTATGCGACCAAAACAATACAGAATTTTTTCCCTCCCGGTTTAGTTGGGTGAACAGTTTGGTACCAACCTGCGGGCAACAGCCGCTATTTCCATTCCTAATGTGGTAAGGGGTTGTTAGCCCCCTTAATACTTTATTGTTTCAACTTCTTGCGGAGAGAACTTTCCTGGTGATTACTTTACTCCGCATGGGTAACTGGTGTCATCATCATTTGTACCGGGTTCCTTTTCGCTATTTTGTACAAAGGAATACATTTGGAAAAGACCTCAGGTTTATTGAAGAATGATCCCGCTGGTAAATGTTCTATGTTAGCGGTAAAATGAAGTAAACCTATTGCTAATATTTGTACATTTAAAAAAATGTTAGTTATGAAAACTGCTAAACGAAATATCGCCTACCTCATGCTGCTTACGGTTATTATTGCAAGTTGTAAAAGAGAAATCGAAACAAATAGCCCTGTGGAGGAAATTGCAACTGCAAGACCCACTCCGCCATCTCCACCTGTTCACGGTGTTTGCGATTACGATATTAATGAAAGTGCGATCATCAGTGCAGGCTGGTCAAAAGCGTTTGAGGATAATTTTTCAACTGATCTTAGCAACTGGAACACCTGGAATGGAGGCGCTTTCAATAACGAACTGCAATTATACCAGGCGGCCAATCTTTCAATAACAAACGGCAATCTCGTTATTACTGCCAGGCAGGAGACAGTTACCGGGCCAACCACTCCATTTGATCCAACACCTAAAACTTTCAATTATACATCAGGACGTATTGAATCAAAAACAAATGTTTCTGCGTCATCATCTACACCCGTTATAAGAATGATGGCGAGAATAAAACTGCCATCTGGTTATGGCATGTGGCCGGCATTCTGGAGCTATGGCGACCCATGGCCAACACAGGGTGAGATCGATATTCTTGAAGGAAGAGGCCAGGAGGATTTTAAATACCAGACCAACTATTTTTATGGCAAGACAGCAAACAGAAATCTTGTGAGAAATGCGGTAGGTTTCGTGACGACGGATGTGAGTTTGCAAAGTTGTTATCACGTCTACGAGGTGATCTGGAGCCAGCATGATCTGAAATTTTATTTTGACGGCGTCCTGGTAAAAACAAATTCGGGTGGATACGTGCCGAGCCTTTTTGGTAAGACAGAACGGATAACATTAAATCTTGCAGTAGGCGGTAACTTCTTTTCCAATTTCAATCCTTCATTGATCCAAACAGGAACAATGCATATCGATTGGGTGAAAGTGTTTACTACAGGAGGATAATTTATATGAGAAAGATTGTTGGAGGTTTTGCTACATCTATTGATGGCTTTATCGAAGGTCTCAATGGCGAGATCGACTGGATCATTTATGACCAGGAACAGTTTGCTGAATTAGCCGAGTCCTGGAAAAGGATCGATGCCATGTTTCATGGACGTAAAACATATGAAGCATCGATTAAAATGAAAG
>JAICPX010000218.1 GCA_025929635.1 Chitinophagaceae bacterium | reverse complement strand
TGAAAAGTCATATTTGTCATAAAAGTCATATGAGTCAGGCCACAGCGTTGAGATTTGACCTTTATGACCAGTATCACTCATATGATCAACCCTAAAATCAAAAATCTTACATCGCATGTCTCTTATCGTAGTTGGCTCAATGGCCTTTGATGCAATAGAAACCCCCTTTGGTAAAAGTGATAAGATCGTTGGCGGTGCTGCGACATACATTGCCTGGAGTGCTTCCAATTTTACCCGGCCTATAAAACAGATTTCTGTTGTTGGTGGCGATTTTCCCCTGGAAGAAATGAAAGTATTGGAGGCCCGTGGAGTGGTAATGGATGGAGTACAGGTGAAAAAAAATGAAAGGTCTTTTTTCTGGAGCGGCCGCTATCATTTGGACATGAACTCAAGAGATACACTGGAAACACAATTGAATGTATTAGGGACTTTTAAACCGGTTGTACCGGATAGTTACCAGGATTGCGAATTCCTTATGCTGGGAAACCTTGCGCCTGCCGTCCAGTTATCGGTTATCAGCCAGTTAAGAGTTAAACCAAAACTGGTAGTATTGGATACAATGAATTTCTGGATGGATTCAGCAATGGGTGACCTGGAAAAGGTGTTGAGAAAGGTGGATGTGCTACTGGTCAACGACGCCGAAGCAAGACAATTAACCAGTCACTATTCATTGGTGAGTGCGGCAAAAGCGATCATGGGAATGGGACCCCAATATCTCATAATAAAAAAAGGAGAACATGGCGCTTTATTATTTCATGAGGACAAGGTTTTCTTTGCACCTGCACTCCCGCTTGAAGTTGTGTTTGATCCCACCGGCGCCGGCGACACGTTTGCAGGGGGGTTCATTGGTCATATTGCACGTACAAAAGACATAAGCTTCGATAACATGAAATCTGCTATTATCGTTGGCAGTGCCATGGCAAGTTTTTGCGTGGAGAAATTCGGAACCACAAGGTTAAGAGAATTAAAAAGAGAAGATATTGATCAACGTATCCGTAGTTTCAAAGAATTGACAAAGTTTGATATTGAACTTGCAGACCCTGAGGAATAGTCCGTTGATTTAATTGAAAATTGATCATTGAGTATTGAATCTTGAATCTTGAGTCTTTCGCATTTTTAGTTAAGACTCAAGATTCAAGAAACAAGATTCAAGTCTCAGGTTTGTTCGTCCGGAAAATACCTGAGAATTGATCATTGAATCTTGAGTCTTTCGCATTTTTAATTAAGACTCAAGATTCAAGAAACAAGATTCAAGTCTCAGGTTAAAGATCTAAAATCCTTTTTTCTCATCAGCTTTGGTCAGTAAGTAACGGGTCATGAAGATGCCGGTGCCTTTATCGCTGGGACTCAATGTAAGCGGGGTTACCTGTTCGATCTTCCAGCCATCATCGGTATATGTTTTTAAAGTTTTTAGAATATCCGATTCATTGCTCTTGATGTTTTTCATATTCATGCCGGTAAGACTGAACAGGTTTTCCATATCTCTTTCTTCCTGGCTGCCGTCTTCTTTCGTGATCACCATTTTTGAACGCCCAAATCCACCACCGATCACTGATTCAATGGTTGTGATCTGCATGTATTTCTTTGGCGTTTCTTTGGCTGTCGCATCCTGTGCATTTGCTAAACCGATAATTCCTGTCAGCATAACAATAGTCAAGATCATTTTTTTCATAAATAGATGTTTTTGTTTTTAAATTTATTACGAGCCCTGAAACATAATCATTCAAATTAAATTTGCCGGGCGAAGCAATCTCCTCAACATTCAAAGTAAAAGAAACACCGTCATCTCAACGGACGCGCCAATACTACAACATTTTTAAATGTTTCTTTTTTACCATTAAGATTAAAGATCTCCGTAAACAAAATATAAGTGCCAACGGGGAGCTTCAATCGCTTATCATCTAACCCATCCCAAACCCAATGACCTTCTAAGCCAAGGGTACCATTTTTTACAAGGCTGCGAACCGGTCTTCCGTTGGCATCATAAATTGTAATGTTGGCGATATAACCAGGCTCCGTAGTTTTGTATTGAATAGTAGCAATATCATCGCGGCCATCATTGTCAGGTGAAAAAACTTTTGGAGTCACTTCAACTGTTGCATTAATACGTTGTAACAATTTATACTGTGAATTTTTATAGGTCGGCGTTCCAAAGCCTGCTGTTGAAGCGGCAGAGTGCCAGTTGTTCGGTTCCTGTGAAGCACCTTCGGGATCGATTCTTTCGAGTGAAACACCTTCTGCGTTATCGATCAATGCAAAATGCCAGTCATCTTTATATCTCACTTCGTCCACAACTGCACCCTGGAAATTCAACAAGATCACACTGCCTTCATTATCCGGGAACGATGGCAATGAAGATACCACAAACAGGGCATCAGGATTTTGTACCAAATAATCCAACGCCAGATTGATCGCATCTTCTGTTACCACAATATATTCGCCGGGAAAGATATAGTAAGGGGCCGGCGAGATCAACCTTGTTGAGCTGATAGCTCCGCTGCTGTTGCGATTTGCAACGTACATTTTATTTGCATCAAAAATTTTGTTGCTTCGATTATAGAACTCAACATAATCACTTCCGTTCTTTGGATTGAACAGAATTTCATTAATCACCACCTCATTGGCTGCAGCATCTACAGCCAGGCCAATCTTTGCTTTATTTTTTGAACCAATGGAATTGTTCCTGCAATCGGTAACATTGGTCACAGTAATTGTATACACTATATTCGCCTGCATTACAGCTGTCAGTCTTAATTGTACTTTATCAAAGAGGGGAGATATAGACGTTGCTGATTGAATGCTCAAACCTCCATCTATAGAATAGTTACCAATTGTTGCACCCTTTAAGCTGTCGACTGGCTCATCAAATGCAACAATGATATTTAAATTATCAATTGCATAAGCATTTTTTACTGATGGGAATGTTTGATCATTATTTGTTGCGTCTACAGAGTTTTTTATTCCCGGACTTCCTCCTCTTGTATCATTACTTGCTTTCCAGTTACTGATTCCTGCACAAGGATTTTTTGTATCGATCATTTCCAAGGTCCATCCACCATCACTCTTCACCGCATTTTGATACCATGATAGAGAATAACTGACTGCATGAATCGTTAAACCTGTATTACTTCTTAAATACAACTGATCACCATCATTATCAAGAGATGGAAAACTCGTAACCGAAATTACTCTCCCATAGGCCTGCATCGCAGGAACAGCGCTGCCTGTGCAAATGATGACGAAACTATCGGGTTGCAGAATAAAACTGGGCATCGGCCCGCTTTGACTGGTTGCATCACCAATTCTCCAGTTCTGTAAATTGATAGGGTTTGCCGAAATATTTCTTAACTCGATCCATTCGTTTGACGGTAAGCTTAATTGGGGAGTTGGATCAGCCATTATTTCATCGATCACAATATCATACCGGTTCTGTGCCAATGAATAAAGTGGAAGTAACAACAGGACAAGGAGTGGCTTTCTCAAAAGCATTTTTCAAATTAATAAATCCATTTCAAATAAACGTTAGTGGCGTAATTAAATTCACTTATTATTTGGGATAGAAAAAATGCAGGCTTATCTTTGTCCAAAGGACTCCTTCGGAGCCACTCATTATGCAAATGAAGAAACATACAAAACGCACAAAAAAACATTCCTAAGGAAGGTTTGCAGCGTTATGTATGTTACCATATAAAAGCTTGAAGCCTTCCGAAACCGGGAGGCTTTTTTATACCCGCCCCTTAAAGAAGCGGGTATAAAAAGGATCGATATTTATTAACTATAAAATTCCCGTAAGGGAGGTAGGAGGACAAATGAAAGTTGCTGTTGTCGGCGCCACCGGCCTGGTTGGTACCAAAATGTTACAGGTTCTTGCAGAAAGAAATTTTCCGGTTACGGAATTAGTTCCCGTTGCATCTGAAAGAAGTGTAGGGAAAGAAGTCGAGTTTAAAGGAAAAAAGTATAAGGTCGTTAGCATGGTGGATGGTATTGCTGCTAAACCAGCTGTTGCAATTTTTTCTGCAGGCGGAAGCACTTCGTTGGAATGGGCGCCAAAATTTGCGGAAGCCGGCATCACGGTTATTGATAATTCAAGTGCCTGGAGAATGGACCCCACAAAACCTCTTGTTGTTCCTGAGATCAATGCTGATGTGTTGACAAAAAATGACAAGATCATTGCTAATCCCAATTGCTCGACTATCCAAATGGTTGTTGCATTAAATCCTCTGCATAAAAAATATAAGGCAAAAAGAATTGTGGTGAGTACCTATCAAAGTGTAACAGGTACAGGAAAAAAAGCCGTTGACCAGATGATGGGTGAAAGAGATAAAGCGGTCAAAGGAGCAAATGGCGAATACCCGATGGCTTATAAATATCAAATTGATCTGAATGTCATTCCCCAGATCGATGTCTTTTTGGATAATGGCTATACAAAAGAAGAGATGAAAATGGTGAATGAGACAAAGAAAATAATGCGTGATGATTCGATTCGTGTCACCTCAACTACGGTCCGTATACCGGTAATGGGTGGACATAGTGAAGCTGTCAATATTGAGTTTGAAAAAGATTATGATCTTGGCGAATTAAAATCATTATTGCAATCTGCACCGGGTGTAATTGTAGTTGATGATCCTGCAACACAGCAGTATCCAATGCCAATGGATGCTCACGAAAAGGACGAAGTGTTCGTGGGTCGTTTACGCCGTGATGAAACTCAGCCAAATACTTTGAACATGTGGGTGGTGAGTGATAATTTGCGTAAAGGAGCTGCGACAAATGCCATACAGATAGCGGAGTATTTAATGCAAAAGGGATTATTATAATTGCAAAAAATTTGCCACGGAGACACGGAGTTTGTATGATCATTTCCGTGTCTCCGTGGCATATTAATAAAAATAATTAGCGCTTCTTTCTTTTCTTCTTATAAGGAAAATTCTCACCAAAATCATTTGTGATCCACTCAACGATAACGTTAGGTTGCACCTCGTAATCTGTTGAACGTTTATAATTGTCATTCCACAGTGTTTGATTATCGCTTAATAAATTACATGTAGCATAAATGTCAAACGTTTTACCAACGGCACCGGGAACAGGGACTTTGGAACCGATCTTCGTACTATAGATCACTTGTTTTGCAACACCAACACCATACGAAGCTTCATCACTCATATAACGTTGTTTGCGTATATTCATCCTGATCACCGCATCAACTCCTAACAATTTTGCTAATTCTTCATCATCTTTTTTCCAGCTGTCGCGAACTGAGATGTTGTTTTGCTCCAGCATCTTTTGCGTGGTATTGACATCCTGGAAGTTTACGGTTGTGATGTACTTTCTTGTATTGGCATGTCTCAATATGCTGTTCATTAATGCATATTGAAAGTCGATGCTTTCTCTTTCTTCAGCCTCGGAAATGGCTTCCGGTGACATATTCTTTGGTAGTTTACCGGTAAAACTTACTTCAGCCGGAAGAATGGCAACCACTTTGTGATCTTCTGTCTTCTCAGAAAAATTGCCTGCAGTATAATACCTGTTACTGCAGGAGAATAAAAAGAGAATAAATGATGTAATTAGTAGATAATGTAGATGTTTTTTCATAACGGTCGGTTTAGGAATACAAGATACAACAACGATAATGCCCGTCTAAGTAGTATCAATCCGTTTAACTTTTCTCTTGGTTGTATAAAAGTTAATGAGAAGAAATACGAAGAAGAATTACTTGATGAACTTAAAAACCTTTACATAATCAACTTCCAGGGTGGCAGGAAAGACAGTTTCATCAACACCCTGTGCACCGCCCCAATTACCGCCAACTGCAATATTCATGAGTATATGGAATCGTTTATCAAAAGGCCAATAGTCAGAACCAGCGCCCTGGTTCATGAATTCAAATATTTTTTCATCATCAATATAACCCCGAATGCCGTAAGAAGTCCAATCAATTCGATATCTATGAAATTCATCGCTGGCTGTATTTACGACCTTGCTTGCACCTTTTTGTGTACCAAGCAGATGGTTAAATGCTTTTGTATGAACAGTTATATGCACCCGGTTCTGATCATAACCGACATGTTCCATTATATCGATCTCCCCGCTATTTGGCCAGTTGCCATAAACCCAGTCTGTCGGCAACATCCATAAAGCGGGCCATGTGCCGCGACCTTTGGGAAGTTTTGCTCTTATTTCGAAACGACCATATAACCAATCGCCTTTGTTTTTTGTTATCATCCTTGCTGATGTATAATCTTTACCGGAAATACTTTCTTTTCTCGCTGTGATCTTTAGTATTCCGCCGTTAATAGTTGCGTTTAATCCATCAGTATAATATTGAAGCTCATTATTGCCCCAGCCATTTCCACCTATATCATATCCCCATTTTGCCGCATCAGGTAAGCCATCGGTCGAAAACTCATCTGACCATACCGGTGTACTTTCAAAACTCCAGTCGTAGGTTGTCGGGTTAGGCGGAGGTGGAGGCGTACCACCGCCCGAACTGCCCTTATTACTGCATGAGAATAAAAGGTACCCAAACAAAATATAGAGAGTTATGTTTATCCATTTTCTCATTTGTCCAAAATTACTTAATATGATCTAATAACGCCAGCCCGTAAGATCAGCTCCCTGTGGCGCACGACTTTTCACTTCTTCAGCCCATTTTGGAATAAACAATTGATGATAACGCAAACGGCTTATCCAAATAGGGTTACTATGATCGCCATTCCAGCAATGTTCAGCACGATCACCATAGTCAACTTCACAATTGCATTTGGGGTTTTCTAATTTCCTGATCATCTCTTCAGCTGTATATACAGCATTGTTCAGATAATAGTTATCCATATCGCCCACGTATATATGAATTTTACCTGCGAGTTTAGAACCGATCTTTGGCCAGTCGCGCTGCATGATATGAACAAGATCATAATTCTCTTTCCAATATTCTGCCACCTTCTTATTTATTCTTCCAGTGTATTTGTCAAAGATCCTTTCCGGATAACCATCTTTACCAACCGGTGAATACACCGCCTCCCAAATATCCCATTGATCACCACTACGGCTTTTTGTTCCAATTGCAAGCTCACGATGATTCATATCCCTTATCATCGCATTTACATGACCTAGATAATTTCGATGACCCGGTCTTAATGTTTTTCTAAAGGGACCTTCACGATAATAGGCATTGCTATCCGTATAAATATTGAACGAAGTATAATGCCTGAAATCAATCGGGTCAGGACATGCCGCATAGCAACCATTGTACTGATCGGGGTAAAAAACCTGTGCTGCCAATACTTCCCATCCTCCGGTACTGCCGCCATACATAAATCTTGCCCAACCCTGTCCAATACCACGAAAACGTTTTTCAATTTCCGGGATGAGTTCATAAGTTATTGCATCGCCATAAGGTCCCAGGTTAGCGGAGTTCACTGCATATGAATCATCATAATAAGG
>JAICPX010000300.1 GCA_025929635.1 Chitinophagaceae bacterium | reverse complement strand
CTACCTGCTCCACCACGGAATTCGGCTTTACCATGCCCGGTGCCCAAACCAATAGCGGCACTCTCATGGATTCTTCATAAGCATGACGTTTATCGATCAGTCCATGTTCTCCAAAAGAAAAACCATTATCACCCATATATACAACCATGGTGTTCTTATCCAGCTTATTTTCTTTTACCCAGGTAATTATTCTTTCAATACTCTCATCGACAGCTTGCAGTGTTTCTAAATAACGACGATAGAAATCATCAAATATGATCTGTCCATGATACATATAATCTACGCCATGCCAGCTGTAACGCTGGTTGCGTACCCACTGCGGAATATCATTGTAATTTACTTTTGTTTGCGGCGCGGTGACAGTTCCAAATGTTTTACTGCTGGCAGTTGCTGTTAAGTACATCGATGGCGGGCAGATGATAGTAATGTCTTTGTATTTCCCCGCATGTCTTTTTGCCGGTTCAAACTCTGCATGAACGCCTTTGTGCGACAGGTATACAAAAAAAGGGTTCCTGCTATCTCTTTTATTCAGCCAATCGATAGTATAGTCGGTGAGTTTGTCTGTAATATAACTCCCTTCAGGCTGTGGCACTTGTTTCCCATTGATGTTGAAGACAGGATTATAATAAACTCCTTGTCCACGAAAGCTAAGCCAGTAATCAAACCCCGGCTGGGGCTGGTCGTCAGTGTTACCCATATGCCACTTGCCAAAAAAAGAAGTTTGATAACCCTTCTTCTGTAAGTATTGGGGAAAAAAAACAAGGTTGGATGGCAGCGGCGCATCATTATCAACAACAGTATGCTTGTGTGCATACTGACCCGTTAATATCGAAGCACGGCTGGGCGAACAAAGGGCTGTAGAAACAAACGCGTTTTTTATATGTGCCCCTTCTTTCGCCATGTTGTCCATCGCCGGGGTTTGCAATCCTTTTATCTTATTCATAAAACCCATCGCATCGTAGCGATGATCATCCGCAAGAATGAAGATTATATTCATGGGTTTTGCCTGTTGCGAATACAAGATCAAATTTGCGAACAGTTTCAAACTTATAAAAAGGATGATCCTGACTTTCATAAATAATATTTTTGATTATCGTCCCTGTTATTCATTTCATTTGGACCTTCTTCCCGACATAACCTCTGCTTCCTTTAAAATAACGATTAATTGCCGGAACCGAACATTACATTTTTAATCATGAATTGCTGGCCTGGAGTGTTCATGTACTCATTGATATATGGGGAATAGGTTCTAACCTTCAGTATTTTCTTTTTCAAGTCGAAATCCAGGATACGCAACCAGCCATTACCGCCTTTCACCGACCCTTTTACACCTTCCTGGTAATTGGCCAGCATCTGGTAAACAGGATAACCTTCGTTATTAATACTTACCAATGTACCGAGTCCCGAGTTGAGCACATGCCCAGAAAAAACAAAACGGACATTGGAATGTTTTGTAACAAGTTTTTCCCAAACCTGTTCTCCGTCATTTACGCTGCTATCACCCGTATCTTTCCCAACGCCATAAGCCTGCGGTCTCCAGTTATCGCCAGGTCCCTGTCTTGTACTATCGGAATACATATAACTATGCGTATTGATAATAACGGAGTGTTTGGGGTATTTATCAATGATGCTATTGGCCCAATCCAATATACTATTACGTGGGCCAAATTCCAGTGTGATCACCAGCCAATTTATTTTACCAGCTTTAAAAATGTAGCATGCATTATCAATTTTCCCTTCCTCTGCTGCAGCTACAAAGCCCGGGAGTTTTGCCATTTGGGTAAATGGAAAATAACTATTGAATAAATTGGAATTGCGCACATCAGCAAATTTTCCATCGGCGCTTCCCATATCATGATTACCAGCTGCTAAAACATAGGGCACTTTTTCATTCAATTTTGAAAAAGCGGATTGAATTACTTTCCATTCCTTATCGTTATTGTTTTGGGTCAGGTCGCCTTGTTGCAATACAAAGTCGATCTGTTTTTCATTCTTTATGATCCAGTTGATCTGGGAATCGAGTACTTCAGGATATTTTTCTGCATAGGTTTGGGTATCGGGTAATAACACAATTTTGGCTCTGTGCATCCTTTGGGTACATGATGATAGAAAAAGAATGACAATAAAAATAAAGCCAGGTGTTTTCATTTATCGTTATTTCAGGTGGGGGCTTTCAAAGCCTAATTTCTTCAACCCTGTTTTTATTTCAGGACAACTCATGAATAAATTCCATAACAAACCGCTACGATGATTTTCCATCATCACGACTATCGGGCCCTGGTCAATAGCAAGATACCGGGGTGTGAACCAATTTGCAGTTTCGCTAAAAGCGTCATAAAAACCAAATGGCCCCCAAAGTTTATCCTTCATGTCGTAATACCAGTGTTTCATAGCAGCTGTGGATTGTGCCGGCGTATAAGGAAAAGAAGATAATGCAGCTGTTGGCGAAATAACACCCAGGTCTCGTTTATCAGTAGGAGCATGACCTGAATAGCCTTTTATTGAATAGCTTGAAGTGAGACCCCAGCTATTGGGACCATACCCTTTAAAACCTTTTGGGTTATTGACACACCACTTGTAATGAATCAATGTATGGTTCGTATTATCTTTCCAGTAATCGGCATATTGATCTTTCAACCCTCTTGGATCAAGACCCAGGTATGAATAGTGTGCCCAGAATAAAGGCCCGCTGTTTCCTGCTTCGCCCTGGTGATTCATCTGGAGTGTGATACCATCATAGTTAGCCGGGAATTTATTGATCTTCCCATTTTCCGCCCATCCTTCATGATATACTTCAGCAGGAACACCATGCGTGGGTGATGAAGCAGCCAAAACATACATGATCAGGCATTCATTATAACCATGTACAGCAAAATTCATTTTCCATTCATGATTCGGGCTCCAATGCCAATACAAAACATTTTTACCATTACGATACCAGTCAAATTCTATTTCCTTCCAAAGTTTATCGATCCTGGCTGCTAACGCTTTTTCCTTATCATTGCCTTTTTGAAAATATTGACGAACACATAATAATCCCTGCGCCATAAAAGAAGTTTCCACAAGATCACCACCATCATCATAACGGCTGAATGGATAAACTTTACCTGTTTCGCCCTGCCACCAATGCGGCCAGGCGCCATGAAAGCGATCTGCAGTCTCAAGGAAGCGAACGATCTTTTCAAATCTTTCCACCCCTTGCTGTCGGGTAATAAACCCTCTTTCAATTCCAACAAGTATGGCCATTACACCAAACCCGCCACCACCGCTTGTCACTATATTTTTGTTATGTACTCCATAAACATCATCCGCATGAAAACGTTCCCTTGCCAGCCCGCTGTTGGGTTCAGCGCCATCCCAGAAATATTGAAATGTTTTTTCCTGCACTAACCGGAACAACGCCGTATCCGCTGCTGCAACCGGGCTGCTTCCGGATGATACGATCTTTTTTCCCGTATTGCATGCAATAGCTATGGAAAAAGAGAGGAGGATAAAAACAACATGGAACCTTTTATTCATATTCCTTTTTTTTGATCACAAATAAGAAGCGGTATTCAGGATATTGGAAAAAATTGGGGCTGCTGAAAGCCGGTGCAACCCCACATACTGCTTGCTAAGAAAAAAGTTTTTAAAACTATTGTCGGTTAGAATTTAATTGACAACGGGTATTTTATTTTCCTGCCTTACCAAGATTATATAACGCTTTAATAAATGCATCGGGTAATGTTCTATTGTAAAAACGCATCTCATCCAGCTGGCCGGTCATGGGTGCAAAGCTGACATCAGCAGATACCGGCATACCCGCAGCATTATAGTTGGCGCCAATCAGCACTTCGCTGGGCTCCCAGGCTTTGAATGAACTGTTGCCAGTTCCCCTGTTTGGAAAGTTACCCACCTTCACACCATTCATCCAGTTATTAAACACACCGGTGCCAAAATCATAGGTAAGCACAATGTGAACCCAATTGTTCAGGTTTGTCTTATCCAGAATATTGTTCAGGTTATCCTGCAAGCCGCCACCCACTGTTGCAAACGTAGGTTGAATACGCAGCACTGAGTCGTTGGTAGCCGGAAAGCCATTTGTATTTAGCGCAAAATTGATGTTCCCGTTAAACACGGTTGGCCTTGCCAGTTGGAAAACCATGGTTCGCTTGGACCCGTTGTTTTTTATTTTTACCCACACGCTGAGCGACCAGTTTTTCAATGAGTCAGTTTTAAATTGCTGGAATTGCACCGGGTAATATAAAAAGCCCGAAGCAAGACTCAGCGCCTTACCCCTCACACCGCCGGTTACATAACTGTCGTTGGAAGATGTAGTGGGAGCGATGCTCCTTTTTAGCTCGTTCTTGGTATCATCAAAACTCCAGTAAGCAATCAGATTGTCCGGGAATACTTCATCAGAACTATTAAAACCGTCAATTGTTCCTGCATAACTATCCGGACTAACCGGTGGAAGGTTATTAGGATTGCCATCTTTTTTGCAAGATGTCATAATCAATAGAACACATCCAAGACCGGCAACTCCTTTGTTTATAAATAATTTTGAAAAATTCATTTGACTAAAATTTTGGTTGTGAAAAATCAATACCCCGGATTCTGTGTCAATACTCCAGCACTCAGGTCAATTTGTGTTTGTGGTATTGGCAGTAACACATCTCTTGAATTACTGAAATTTGGTTTACCGGCAGCGTTCAATACATTCTGAGCAACCCCCCAGCGAACCAGGTCAAAGAAACGATCATGCTCCATTGCGAGTTCAACTCTGCGTTCATGACGAATCGCATCACGCAGATCATTTTGATCAGTTGTTGTTACATCGGGCAAGGTACCTGCAGGTGCGCCCATTCTTGCCCGTGCTCTGACACTATTCAATGCATTTCTCGCTGCTGTGGTATTAGCAGCGCCGCCAACTTCATTAGCAGCTTCAGCAAACATCAGAACAACATCGGCATAACGAAGAAGTCGAACATTCATCCAATAACCAAATCGGTGGCCGACAGATGCTCTCATAGCCGGGTTGGTATAAACTTTATTATTATACCTTGGGTTGGGCAAACCAGTTGGAAGTGCCTCTCCATAAATTGTTGTTGAACCTGCGCTTGTAAAAAGTATGGTTCTTGCTTTGCGGGGATCGTTTGGTTCGAACGCTCCTTCGAGATAGGTACTTGGTGTGTTCCATCCCCAGCCAAGATCCCAAACACCTGCGCCTCTCACTCCTTGTATCTGTGCAAACTGAACACCATTAGCAGTCGGGATAGCCGCGGATGCTGTAGCCTGAACTTCAAAAACCGATTCTGACGAATTTTCACCTTCCTCTCTGAAAATTTTATCGAACGTCGTGTTAAGGTTGTATTGTCCAGACATCATCACGGTATTTGCCGCTGCCATTGCCTGTGCCCATTTTTGCTGAGTAAGATAAACTTTGGCAAGCAGAGAATTGGCAGCCCCTGTTGTTGCTCTTCCGACGAATTTTGGATCCCAGTTCAAAGGAAGGTTTGCAACAGCATAAGTGAGGTCGCTTTCAATAAAAGCGTAGATCTGTGGGGCTGTACTCTGTGGAATGTTTCCTGAAGCTGAACCTGTATCAACTAACGGGACGCGTCCAAAGAACCGAACAAGATTGAAATACGCATAGCCTCTTATAAATTTAGCTTCGGCAATAGTTTGTGATTTTACCGGATCTGGAGCAACGATCGCCACATTGTTAACTACCTGTGATATTGTTGTGTTGCATTTATTGATCAATGCATAATATCCTATCCACAACGTATTGCAGAAACCGTTGCTGGGTTGAACGGGAAAATTATCCATATCAATAGCATTGGCACCGCCATCAGCAGGTGTACTTCCTTTGTCGGCATCATCACTGCGAATGCTTGAAGCAGTAATGAATGATTGACTGTGCACATTAAATTGGCGTAAGTCGTTGTAGGCAGCAAAAATGAACTG
>JAICPX010000426.1 GCA_025929635.1 Chitinophagaceae bacterium | reverse complement strand
ACAAGACCAGTTGCTCCTACCGGCACTCCCTGAACGGTTTGAATACTGCTTAAACTTCCATCATTACTCACAGAAAGGGCACTGATGCTATGATCTCCTGCATTTAGCACATACAGAAACTTTGAGTTGTTACTTAAAGCCGCATCAATTGGCCCGGCAGGTGTTGTTGCCGCAACAGCCTCCAATACGTCAAGCCTACCAGCTGCATTTGCAGTAAATGATGAAACGTTATTAGACCCTGTGTTGGTAGCATAAACATATTTCCCATTATTTGTTATTACTGCCCAGCAGGCAGCAGTTTGTCCGGCAGAAACAGGACCCGTTACCAAACTAATACTTCCATCTGCAGCAACATAATAAGAAGAAAGAGTGCTTGCGCCGGGAGCACCACCCACTGCTTCAGTTACATAGATGTAATTATTATGGCCAACAGCGAATCCAAATGGAGTTGGATTAGATGAAGTGATTGAATGCATCATCCCTGGTATTCCTGAAGCATCAACCGTATAGCTGATGATTTTGTTAGTACCTTTTTCTGTAACCACCAGCACATTGCCATCTTGTACAAAAGAAATCTGGGCTGCCCCTGCCATAGCGGAACTTAATGGTCTTGTTGATCCGGGAATAGCAGCCAGGTTTCCATTTGCATCAATTGTAAAACCGGAAATATTTCCGCTGCCTCCTGCATTCAATGCAAACACAAGAGTGCCGTGTTGTGCGATACTAACCGGCATCAGTCCACCGGAACTTATAGTGGATATAAGGCTTAATGTATTACCTTCAATTTTCAACGAAGCAATTGAATGGCTTCCTGCATTTACTGCCAATAAAAAATTACCATCGTTGGTCATCACTAATGCGTCCTGGTTGCCAAGTCCGCCACCCGTTCCGGTACCCCCGGTAAAATAAGACGCTGACCATTCTATATTACCGCTTGAAGTTCGTGTATAATCAATTACCTGGTTACCGGTTGTTTGATTACTCAATGTATAAACATGTCCTACCACATTGTCAACATCTGCCCTTCGTGCCGTTGCCAACTCTTCAGTCTGATCACTGAGTGTTTCTTCTTTTTGACAGGAAACTAAAAATATAGTGGCTGCAATAAATAGCATCAGGTTTTTTGTCTGTTTCATATTTTTCGTTTTTTGGTTAAAAAAGTTTTGAGCATACAATTCCTCTCCCGCTTTTACAGGTCACTTTCACGGCATTTTGGTTGGAGGACTTAGCGCTTTCGTTTATTGGTTATAATTCCGATATGAATACCTGCGCTGGTCACAGGCATAGAGCCAACACCTATGCCTTTTACTGGTATTTGCAAATAAGGCTCAAGACGAATTAGCATTTGATTTACGATCCGGTGTTCGAATCCTGCGCCAATATTTACACTAGCCGCTCCATACACCGAATTCTCTTTATATGATTTTTCCATATAATTCTCCGTTCCATTTACCATTGCATGATAGTTATTGTTTTCTTTGGTAAGAAGATAAGATGACAATCCTGCTGTTGTAAAAAATTTATTACTCGGTTTATTGATAAAATCATACCTGAGTTTTATCGGGATCTCCATGACATTACTCCTTCCTCTCAAATCCATCAAAACCATGTTGGCCGGCATAGTTGGATCAGGCGCCATTTTAAAATATTGTGCATCGCTGTAATAATATTTTGCAGAAAAGAACAAGCCTGACTCAATCGCTAAATTTTTGTTGAGCCTGTAACCAGCAAGAACCCCTGCATCAAATCCTGATCTTTCCATTCCCTGCTGTTTCACCTCGCTGAATTGAGGTCCTGCCAATAACCCCCAATAAAATCCCTTTTCATTCCTTTGGTTAAAAATGTTGTTCGCTTTTTTTACTTCGGTTATTGGTGAACTCCTGCCTTTTATGGTTAACAGGTCAGTACGAATCATATTGGCTGGTTCAGTAGCAATTTTGTCAGCTTTAGCAACCTGATCGTAATAACGCTCATTTATCAGCTGGAAATCATATTCTGTTTCAATGAATTTTTTTTCAACAGGATCATTTTGATATTGGCTGGTTGTCGGAATCACTGATATATCGCTTGAAAGGACTTCATCCTCATCAATGCGAGTATTAGAATGAGCTTGTTTGTTTTCCTGCCGTGATCCTTTTTCTTCTCTATTTATGACTGAACCGGAACCCCTTTCATCATTATATCTTAAAACAATGTCAGTAAGAAGTAATGCCGCTAATAAAAGAATTGCAGCAAGTAAATATTTCTTCCGGTTAACAGTTGACCTGGCAGGCTTTTTTATTCCAACTGGATTATCCGTGAGGCGACTGGCGATAGTTTCCCAATTGCTGTCGCCGGGTTTCAGCGGATAGTTTTCGGCTGCTTTTTGAGAAAGTTCATCCATATCATGCTCTAAACGCTGCATACTTTTGCTGCTTCACTTTTTTTAATGGTTTCTTTTAAAATAAGCCTGGCCTTATGCAAGTTTGATTTTGAGGTACCGATCGGGATGTTCAGCAAACTTGCGATCTCAATGTGGTTATACCCATCGATCACATACAGGTTAAATACTGTTCTGTATTGTGGCGGCAATGATTTGATAAGGATTATAAGATCTTTATACAATACCAGCTGGTCTGCATCATTGGCCTTATCTGTGTACTCCCAAACATGTTCAGGTATTCCTCCTATTTCCGGCAACATATTGCCTTTTCTTAATTCATCGATGCATGTATTGACAAGGATCTTTTTCAAATAGCCCATGAAATTTCTTTCACAAGACTCATCATTTTCATTTTCCGGAAAAATGAATCTGTCAAAATGATTGAAAAGTTTTACAAATGCGTCTGTTGTTATGTCAACAGCCTTTTCATAGCGATATATGTAGCGAAACACAGTCTTTAACCCAAAGCCACGATAATGCTCATACAACATTTTCTGAAAATGATGCTCCTTGTTGATACAACCTTGTATGACCTGTTTGATATTTTCCAAAATCCTGCCTTCTTATAAATTCAAGATTCATACACCTGGTGCTCACAGGATATTGAATGTCGCAGCAAAACTGTCGTGCCCGTCCTCTACCTTATAGATACGTTTATCGGTAATGAAGCGTTGAGCGCGGCCTGTAAATTTTTTATTCTGATCTAAAATTACCAAATATGACAATAGTCCGACAGTGATCCAAATTTCATCTGCAGATTTGAACGCCTTTTTAGATATCCGGAAGGCTTAGAAATAACCGTTGTCATATATTAAACGGTTACTTTGATGCGGGTTTTCTCAGATATTGTTGCCCGTTTATAAACTGGTTTATACCCTTTTAATAGATATTTTATCGATGTTCGGTTAGCAGCATTGTCTATTTCAAATGTAAATAATTATCTAGGCAAACACTAACCAATACACCCACATTGCGAAGCTGAGAACTAATGCCAGCCAGGGGTTGAAGAACGCAACAGCAAAGATGATGGTATTACAGATAAGACCGGTATTCTCGTTTCGGGTAGTTTGTTTTATTTGCACTACAGTTACTTCATTCAACAGGATGCCGGGTTTGCGGGAGGCGGCATACCAAAGAAGGCGAAAAGCAATACTTATCAAAACAAAATAAGCGGTATAAAAAATTACAGCTGTTTCGAATCCGCCTGTTAATAAGAACTCACCCAGCGTTTTTGTAGGGAATGGAACCAATGCGATTAACATCAGTAGCAAACCGTTTGTTATCATTATTGAACTATCGGGCCTGTGCAGCATTTTAAATAAACTATGATGACCAATCCATGCAAGCAAAACATTTACAAAACTGATAACATACGCCAAATAGATCGGCCATTTTGCCAGCAGTGCGTGAGCAAGTTCCTTATTGGTGATATCTCCATGCAACTCTACACCAATCTCTATTGATAATAAAGTGACAGCAATACAAAATACTCCATCACTGAATGTTTCTATACGGAGTGTTTCTTTATGTAATTGTATTTCCGAGGTCCTGTTCATTTTTTGTTCAGCTTTTCAATCTCTGCGTGTAGCTTTTCTTTGATATCATCAGCATAGCCGATAAATACCCCCCGGATGATCCCTGCTCTATCAACTAACAGATGAGTTGGAAAATTTTCAATATTCATTGTGGTTATAAAATCAATAGAGGAAGGAATAATGCTGTAGTCAAAAGAATATTTCGTCAGGAATTTCCTGATTTGACTTTCGCTT
>JAICPX010000416.1 GCA_025929635.1 Chitinophagaceae bacterium | reverse complement strand
TTATATGAGTATCGACTCTTCGTACTATGCATTGAATTCCATTGAAGGAATCAAAAATGAAATTGCATCAAATTCTTCCATCGGTTTATCAGTTTCAGAAAGAAACCTGAAGTCAAAAACCATTCAGAAATTAAATGCTATCCAGAATTGCCTGATACGCCAGGTGGATTCGGTGCTGCTGATCAATTTAAAAACGCATACAAATGAATTAGCTGCCATCAACAATTCGATCGCAGCGGATGTGGGTCATTTAAAAAATATCTCGCAGCAACTAAGCAGAGTGTCCGAAATCATGGGACGAGTTACCAATGTGCTGGCTTTTTGCATCAGCAAAGGAATTGTAAAACCCCCCACACCGATCAATTTAAAACCCGCCGAGGTTAAATCTGCCGTTAATTAAATGAGTTTGCCGCTTTGAACTTTATTACAGAGAAATCTTAATTGTTACTAATCTCATTTGGAACATTGGCGACAGTGGTTGTTTCTTTTTGCACCTGTGCCTGTGGCTGTGATGTATTCACTACTAATTTTATTTTTGGTTTTGTCATCTTATTCCTGATAAACAACCCCACACCTGCCAGCGCTATAAGAATGCCGCCATATTTCAATATAGCGTTCATACCACCACCCGTAACCACCGGGTAAGTAAGCACAGCTTTGCCAAAACTATTTTTTTCTACTTTTGAGTTTTTTGTTCCGGGAGGCAAATGAATTTTCAGGGTTTCTCCACCTTCAACCAACAGCCATTCTGAATTTGACACTTTTGTAATATTAGGATCCTTTTGATCGAGTTCAGCTTCCCATTTACCGCTTTTATTCACGTTCATCATTCCGTCGATCTTGAACTTTACGGTATTGGTTCTTTCGTTTGCATCCTGGCTATGTTTAAAGTCAGTTAAATGGTATTTTGGAAATAGTTTTCTTAACCCATTATTAATAATTGAAGTATTGCTCCCGACAACCTTTGTCCAGGTATCCCAAACAGCGGCATTGTACTTATTCGTTACCTCGCATATGACGGTACCTGATTCGTCCATTGTCATATCAAGTGTTGTTTTATATCCTTGTTCTCCAATCTGCGCAGAACTCTTATCCGTGATAAGGATAATTAAGAATGCGATCAGCATATTTTTTTTCATACTACTTCTATTTAAGGTTTGGTGATCTTAATTTTTTGATCGGTCGTTTCTTGTTTGACAATTACCTGACCGTGTTTAAAACCTTTTGAATGGTTGACTCGGCATTTACTCCAAACGCGGAGCCGATAGCCATCGCGG
The DNA here is from genome assembly GCA_025929635.1 of Chitinophagaceae bacterium. Lineage (GTDB taxonomy): Bacteria > Bacteroidota > Bacteroidia > Chitinophagales > Chitinophagaceae > VBAS01. Next base: position 3,032 of record JAICPX010000416.1, on the reverse strand, counting down.
CTATTCCATTGCCAGTTGACTTAAATGCTGCGTACCAGTTTAGACCTCCATTCGCAAATGTCGTGGTACCTCTGTATACAGTAAATGCTCCCGACTGTCCTGCATTCTGGTATTGCAGATTACCTCCCATTTGACTTACGAATTGCTGAATCGTGTTCATTGCCTGCTGCGCGCTGTTGTATCCCTGGAAGCTATATACTTCTATAGATACATTTCCTGCAGGGTTTCCGATCACATGTGTAAGTTGAGGCATTACGTCAGACCGCGTAACCGTCCAATTTCCCGGGTAACCAAAACTGATGGGACCCTGGAAGAATTTATATCCGGCAGGCAGACTCCCACTATTACCGCCACCGCCACCATCATTATCCGGAGTATAGTTAACAGTTTCCTGTGTTACTCTTACATCCGTTGGGATCGCATTTGCATCGAATGATTGTGCTATTTCGTCAATTTTTTGCCTCAGGAAGGTATCATCTTTCAATTCCATTGCCACCGCACCATTCTTAATCGCTTCGCGGATATCAACAATCATATAACGACCATCTCCATTTTGAATCGCCTGGATGAATTTGTCAAGACTCTTCATACCGGCCTCATAGGCTTCCTGTGCTGAAGAACGGCCACCCATTCCTTCACCTCCGATGGCTGTTGATTCAATTGCATAGTATTTACCATTCATTCTGAAACCAGGATAGGCATGACCGGGTACTAAATAAACTACGGGGTCCATGCCGGCACACATCATAACACTTGCATACAGTAATGATAGCTCGATGCATAATCCCGTTTTACCAGTTATTACTTCTCTTGGTAACCTGATACTTTGTGTTATCGTACTTACATCACCAAATTTTTCAGGCACACCACTCGTGCCGCTATATACCATATGACTTCTTAAGGTGGCTTCGTAAATTCCCATCATCACACGTACGCCTTCAGCTTCCTTATTTTCAACTGAAGCCGCTTCGCCTTTTAATAATTTTTCCTGGATCTTCTGGGTGAGGTATTTTATGATTGGATCTTCCGGTGTTACCAAACAACTCAGGAGAGCCATGTTATCAAAATTCTCTTCGGCCGTTCTTATTTCATCTGCCGGGATAAAACTGTACATAAACTCGTTTCTACCCTTGCAGGAAATACTAAAGCTTTCTTCAAATGTAGAAATATTGGAACCTTTAACAGTAATATTGACCGTTTCTTTTGAACTGGTTGTTTTTTCCACAATTTTTTCCGAGAAGCTCGGAAAGCAATTGATCACTACAGTTTGTCCCGGAACTATTTTGGGTATTTTCTGAATAACTTTTGTTTCAATGTAATTAGGTACCTCGTATGACACTTCAACATTTGTGGCAGTGTTGTTTGTGTTATTTGTCATTACCATTTTAAACAGGCTATACTTACCATTTAAAGCTTCGTCATTAGCATAGACTTTATAAATGGAAGGCATGATAGCGGGTGCAGGAATGATCTGCACGTCTAATTTCGCAGGAGTAAATTTTGAAACAATTGGTTTGGCGAATGAAACCAGTAAGCCTGCTCCGACCAGTATAAATGGCAAAAACTTATTCCGGGAAATGGAATCGAATGATGGCATAAGCGTAAGTTTGGTGTGGTTAAAAAATTGATAAAACCCCGAATAAATATAAGTATTTTCATTCAGCAGAAACCAAATTCTTTTTTATTAATAGTGTAGATATAGATCTTGTTATAACGCTAATTATGAATGCGGGCAGGCATTAAGATCTTTTACCGGTGAGACGGGGGAAATCATTTTTAAAAAAAATCTTACTTTAGGAATAGAATTGTAAATATGAAAAAGCTGGTTCGTATTTTTTCTATAGGGTTGTTGATAATAATATTATCCGCGGTATCCCAGAGCTGTAAGAACAAAACGGAATCCAGTTCCGAAAATACTGCTGCTTTATCTGAAAGCGAGATCACTGAGACAAAACTGCCGGAAGGAAAGCAGGTTTTAGAGGAGCCAGTAAAACATCTCAACCAACCTGTTGACGTTACAGCGCTCGGGACCAATAAGCCGGACAACAGTAAGACCAAAACCGAAGGGGCATCCAACGAATCAAGATCAGATAAACTGACAAAAAAATATAAAAGCCTGCTTGTGTTCCATGCAGACGATTCGATGGAAGTGAATAAACCGAAGCTGGCAGTGCTGGTATTGGCCAGGGATGCAAACCAGGAGGCTGTGAAATTGGAAGTGCTGGAAGAATCAAATGCGCAGGATGACAATGTCAAAACGGATACGACGGTTGATCTTGGCTCAAAAATGAAAGCCAGGCTGATCCCATTCAGCGGGAGCAAAGTGGATTTTGAGATCGAACCGCTGGGTGATGATGAACAAAGTTTCCGGGCAGACAGGAAGAAAATATTATGGCAATGGAAAATAACCCCGTTAAAGGAAGGTCAGCATGAACTGAAGCTCTCTATTCAAATAATCGAAAAGGACGGGGAAGCTGTTTCACTCCCGGCAAGAAATATCCCCGTTTTGATTTATGCAAAACCAGAAGACTTTATGAGTAAAGTGGGTAATTTTTTTTCAACCAAGTATGAATGGATTATTACTGCGGTGCTGATTCCGGTGATCATTGGGATCGTCAACATAAAGATGCGGAACAGGAATAACCGGCAAAATCAGGCGCTGCCGTAGTTTTTTGATTTTATGCCGGGCAACTCCCTGTGTGATCGTATTTTTTTATTCGTCCAATTTCATTTGTTCTTATTTGCCAGTCAGGTAAAAGCTTTCTAAATTAGAGAATGAAGAAAAAAACCAACTGCCTGCTGTTTATATTTCTTTTGACCTTTTGCGTCGGACATGCCCAGTCGTTCAATACAGATTCTCTTCTGCGTGAATTGTCTAAAGCAAAAGAAGATACCACTAAGGTGGATCTCTTACGAAATATTGGTGTTTCGCTTGCCCATAAGAATCCTCAGAAAGCAATTGAATATTGGAAAGAAGGTGCTCAACTCAGCAAAAGACTGGAATATGATATGGGCCTTACCAGATCGTACAT
>JAICPX010000594.1 GCA_025929635.1 Chitinophagaceae bacterium | reverse complement strand
CTTACAAAACCACGTGTAGTAACTGTTCTGAAAGTTAGACTTGCAGTGTGCATGTCAACGCCTTTCAGGTTTGCCAGCGCTTCATAATAATTAGGAACAGCGGCATTGCGAAGAGCCGATGAACTCAGCCTTTCGACGGTAACCGGGGCGTCGATGATCCTTTGCTGGGTACGGGCGGCAGCCACTACTACTTCCTGGCCCAGGGTGGACACGGCAACAAAATCAACATCAACAACAGGCGTCGCATCACTCACACTTATTTCTTTTAATTCAAAACCGACTGAAGTAAAAACTAAGGTGATCGGAAGTTTGGCAGATGTGGAAAGTGAAAAATCTCCTTTATCATCTGTATACGTTCCTTCTGAAGTTCCTTTAATCGTAACAGACACAGCGGGAACCCCTTCTTTTGAAATAGAATTACGAACAGTTCCTTTAATGGTTACGGTTTGCCCCAATGCTTGAAGAGAAAATAATGCAGTAATCAGGCAAGCGGCCATAAAGCGCAGGCTTTTACTCATATGAAGCAATTTTGGTTTTAAAATGTAATGGAAAAATAAGAAGACTAATTTGTATGTAAAAATCTAATTTTTAGTCAGTAAGCACACCTGAACAAGTTGTTATCATCATCGTGATCTGAAGGCGGCAGGGATAAGTTGTTAAAATCTTACGGAGTCTTAGATACCGTTAATTTTTATCAGCTTTATACTTTCGGGCATGGCTAATTTTGATTTTCCGGGTCAATCAAATTTTTACAAGGGCAAGGTTCGTGATGTTTATTTTATCGGCCGTGATTGGCTGGTGATGATAGCTTCTGATCGCATTTCTGCTTTTGATGTTATTCTCCCCCGCCCGATACCTTTCAAAGGCCAGGTCCTGAATCAAATTGCATCTTATATGTTGGACCAAACAAAAAATATTTGTCCAAACTGGCTCGTTGATGTTCCTGCGCCAAACGTCTCTGTTGGAAAAAAATGTCAGCCATTTAAAATTGAGCTGGTCGTAAGAGGAAATTTGGTTGGTCACGCGTGGAGAACCTATAGTTCGGGGAAAAGAATTTTATGTGGTGCCAGTATGCCGGATGGTTTAAAAGAAAATGATCCATTTCCTGTTCCTATCATTACTCCGTCCACCAAGGCTGAAGCAGGACATGATGAAGATATTTCTCCGGATGAAATAATTGAAAAAGGATTATCGACAAAAGCGGAATGGGACGTTTTAAGCAAATATGCCTTACAACTTTTTGAAAGAGGAAAGTCAATCGCGGCAAAAAGAGGATTGATACTTGCCGACACAAAATATGAATTTGGAAAAATTGGCGATGATATTTATTTAATGGATGAAATACACACCCCTGACTCGTCAAGATATTTTTATGCAGATGGTTTTGCACAACGGCAACAGGCAGGTGACCGTCAAAGGCAATTAAGTAAGGAATTTGTGAGGGAATGGCTTATTGAAAAAAATTTTATGGGCAAAGAAGGACAAGTGGTACCCGCAATGAGTGATGAGTGGGTGAACACGATTTCGCACCGCTACATTGAGCTTTATGAAAAAGTGATCGGTGAAAAATTTGATCCGCAGCAGTTAAGCGATGAAGAAACTTATGACCGGATCATAACATCGTTAAAGAAACATTCCTCCACATAAACGCTTACATATGTCACCTGACTCCGTTTTCCAAATATGCAGCTCTATTGCTATGTTGGGCTGGCTGGTATTGCTCCTGGTTAGCCCTGTCTGGATCAGCATTGATAAATTCCTGATCGGAGTGATCATTACATTATTTGCTATTATTTATGCCTGGCTTATTTTCCAGGTATTAACTCCCGGAGACTTCGAAAAGTTTGGTTCCCTCGATGGAGTAATGGAATTATTTACAAATAAAACAGCTGTTACCGCAGGGTGGGTGCACTATCTTGCCTTTGATCTTATGGTTGGAACCTGGATAAAAAAGAATGGGCTGAAATATAACATTCCTCACCTGCTGCTTGTGCCTTGTTTACTTCTTACATTTATGCTTGGTCCAATCGGTTTGTTACTTTACTTACTCATCCGTTTTATAAAAACAAAACACTACTTTATTGCTAACTACTAAATTTTGTCTATGAATTTCTTCAGCGAATTAAAAGGAAGAAATGCCCTGTTGTTTTGGTTCGGATTATTCAATCTTGCAATGGCACTACTCTGTCTTGGCTTAATGCCATTTGAGGAAATGACCCTCCTCGGCGTCAACCTTTGGCTAAAACCTTTCAAGTTTTATGCGTCGGTTGGAATTATGATCCTCACGATTGGCTGGCTAATGTATTATCTTAATGATCAAAAGAAGGTAAAAAGCTATTCATGGATCATCGTAATTACAATGTTTTTTGAAAATGGAATAATATTCTCACAGGCAGTAAGGCAAACAACGTCGCATTTCAACTATAGCTCAACACTCAACAGTGTTTTGTTCAGCATCATGGGAATACTCATCATCATATTT
>JAICPX010000108.1 GCA_025929635.1 Chitinophagaceae bacterium | reverse complement strand
CAAACTGCTTTGATAGTTGGTCAGTGGAAATACATAAGTTGAATCTTGTGTAATAGACATAAATCCAACAGAATCGATATCCGGTTTTTCCCATTCTTTTAATAAAGAATCAACTTCTTCCAAAGTTGGATTGCGCAATACATCGGTACCTATATAAACCAATGTATCAAGCCCGGCTCTTTCGGTAGTAAAAAAACCGGCGTAGCGATTGGCAATACCATTCACATTGCTGACAAAAGTGAAATGTGAGACATTGTATTGAGAAGGGAAACGGGCATTGCCTTGTTTCATACTCGTCAGCTGGGTGATCTGCTTGAATTCAGATTGGTTCCAGTTGTCTACCAGAAATACATTGAAACGGGCATGCGGCAATGAATCATCCGAGGTTACAGCATTCGCTGATGGCCTGTTGCTTGAAAAAATGATCCCGGTTTTATTAGGGAAGGCAACAAATGATGCATCAAGGTCATCGTAAACGTCATTTGTAATTTGTTCTACCGTTCCTTTATCGATCTTATAAACAAAAATATCCGTCTGCCCGCTTTTCACTGCGCTGAAAATAAGTGTGTTTGCATCCAGCATATACTTCATATCCTGCACCTGGCTGAATTGCGTAAGCGTTGTTTTTGAGATCTTCGCCCGGTTGACGATGTCATATACAAACAATTTTATTTTTCCTTCCTCCCAATACAATACTGCCAGTCTCGAGCCTTTACCGTCCCAGGCCATGATCGGGTAGTTTGGATTTTTTTCATCTTCCCTTGATCTTGCACCAAACTTCAGCAGCACTTTCCGGTTCACAAAGTTTTCCATCAATATCACAGAGTACTTGCCTTGCTTGAATTCAACAACGGCATAGGTCATATTGCGCGGGACAGGATTGGCATTGAAACGAATGAAATCTTTTTTCTTGATGTATTCGGTTACTGCCAGTTGGCCTTTAGGCGCCACTCTTCTTCCACGAATATCTTTCAGGTACTTCTGGCTTTCTTCGGTCATGAATTCGGTCAGGAGTGTTTTGAACTTTTTCTTTTTGGTAACCCGGTTACTGGCCGCGTTTAGGTTACGATAAATACGGGCGAGGTAAAGCATGTAAGTTGTTTTGCTCTTACCATATTTATCGGCGATCCATCGCCAGAAAGCATGACCTGCCAATAAAGGTTTTTCATGGGCAAACTGGTAAAAATTATTATAGCGGCCGCTTAGCAAAGCAGATTTCAATTCATCATCAAGTTCAGCGCTCCAATTCTCACCGGCATACCCGATATAGCCATCGGTCAACCATTCAGGAAGATCAAGCAAGGCCTGGTTGGCAGCAAATTCGCCAAGATCATCGCCAAACAAAACATTTTGTACAAGTACTTTGGCAATCCCCTGTTTTATTTGTCTTCTCAGGTTTTCATGATTACCATCAAAGAATAAAACGATCTTATTGTTTACAAGTTTCGTAACGCCACCGGTATTTTGCCAGTCGATACCCAAACCAATATTGCTTTGCTGGAATTCATCAAAATTGTTGTATACCACAATATTGGCGCGACGTTGCAACCCATACTCAACAAATTCTTCGATAGGGGGTAACTCTTCTTCAGCTACCTGGGCTACGAACTTACCAAGCGCCAATCCATCCTGGCTGAAGTAAGTATTAAAATTCTCGGTTTGGTAAAACTTCCAAACGAATTTTTGGTATTGTACGCGGTTCTTTCCAAACTCCACCGTGTTCACCTGCGCATTTGTTTTCAAAGAGAAGAAAACTGCACTAAAAAGGATAAGCCTGAATTCTTTCTTCATAAGATCTGTCCTGTTTCGTCGAAAAATTTAAAATCGGATTTAAAAATAGTACAGTTGCTGCGATAGGCTTTATTTTATTTGTATGGTCGGCGAAAGAGCCCTGATGAGACTTCCGTTGCGACGCTCCGTTTAACTTTAGTAATTCTGATCGGCTTTTCGGTGAGACGTCAAACGTCAAACGTGAAAGTATTTGAAAGCATTTCACGCCTCACGTCTCTCCAAAGGAGTCCTTTGGACACATTTCACGAAATTGCACCTTCTAAAGTACGGAAAACCCTCCATGTTAAGCGTTAAGTCATTTACATTTAATCCCGTCCAGGAAAATACCTATGTCCTGTATAACGAATCAGGGCTGTGCTGCATTATAGACCCCGGTTGTTATTTTCCGGAGGAACGTGATGAACTAGCCCGTTTTATTGAGGAGACAAAGCTTCAGCCTGTTCTGTTGCTTAACACCCATTGCCATCTTGATCATATTTTCGGAAACAAATGGTGCGCCGAAAACTGGGGTTTGATTCTTCATATCCACGAAAAAGAAAAGCCGGTATTGGATTTTGGCCCTCAAAGCGGGGAAATGTGGCAAATGCCTTTTGATAATTATGAAGGCAAACTGGCCTGGTTAAAAGAGGGAACCAACATTAAACTCGGAAGCGATGAGCTGGAGATTCGTTTTACCCCCGGGCATTCCCCAGGCAGCGTTTGCTTTTATCATGAACCGGGCGGTTTTGTCATTGGTGGCGATGTATTGTTTAATGGGAGCATTGGACGAACCGATTTGCCCGGTGGGGATTTTAAGACTTTGCTCAACAGCATTCAGACACAGCTATTCACATTGCCGGATGAAACAAAAGTTTATTCCGGTCATGGGCCAATGACAACAATCGGAATGGAAAAGATGAACAACCCGTTTGTAAAGCTTTATTAATGAAATATCCGCTAAGACTTGAAGAAATAGAACCATCCTTGGAGTTCTTTAATGAGGTAGTCACTTTGATAAAAGAATCGAAAGAATATTTAAGCCGGCAGACATGGTGTAAGGTTATTTATCAGGGGTGGCTTTTTACAAATATTGGATACGCTCTTAATATTTTTTTGTACAAAATTGAAAATAAACAGAGCCCTGAGGACAATTTTCTTTGGATCGTGGTCGGGGATTTGCCCCCGATCTATCTTGATACTTACGATATAAAAACAACTAAGGACGTTATAGAAACGTATATTGATCTTGTTGAAGATTGGATCGTCCATGCCCGGTCGGGTCAATCATTAAATGAATGTTTTCCTTTTGAGGCAAGCAATTCAAAGGAATCAGTTACGATGCTTGAGCGCAGGGTTCAGCTGCTGCGTAATAACATTCTTCCTAAGATTATTAATATAGATCGCAACGTGGTATTAGAAAATAAATAATCGATTTGTGAAAATGTATTATTCTTTGTCTTAAAATTAAAACCCTAATGAAACTTTTACATAAAACTGTGAAATACCATTTCCGCTTACAAAGTCATTGTACTTATCTGCAGGGAAAGCCTGATAGCCGCCTGTAACACGAACTGCTGTACGATTAGTTTGAAACTGCCCTCCAAACGAGAGATCAAATCCCGGCGACACCTCATTGATCGAACTCATGTATATATTACCCGAACCGTCATAGGTTTCCCCTTCCCATTTAATGAAATTTACTCCGCCACCAAGTGAAAAGAAGAGACCTTCAGGCTCTTTTTCGGGATTGGTAAAGAAATAAGAGGTTGCCATTATTTGGAATTGCCTGCTTCTTTGGATCCCCTCATTGGAAGAAAAAAGATAGTTGATGGTTTTGCTCGGAAATATATAATGGGCTTTGGCACCGATCGCGAACTGATTTTTTGCAAAAAACCATCGTTCATACTCCACGCCGGTGCCCACGGCAAGCCTGTTTAATTCTATGATGCCGGATACTCCTATATAATTTTTAGGGACCTTGTTTTGAGCATTTGTTAAATAGGAAATAGCGATCAACAAAAAGGAGCTTGCAATTGTTTTCATAAATAAATGCTTTGTTTAATTTATTAAATTGTATTGGTCGTTTTTTAGGTTAATAATTCAACGAGTAAGTTGTTGTTATATTTCTGGCACAGGAAATGGAGTCATTGAACGTTCTCGTTAACCCATTTTTTTTCGTAAGCCATTCAAACCGGAATCTCCTGTCGGCAGGAACGTTGCACCTTAGTGTCCCGCTTGCATTGGTACCTCCGATAATTCCTCCAAAGAATGTAACTGTACAATTTTGAAGATTTTCCCAGCGGGGCATTAAATAGCCAAAGAGGATATTGCTTGTTGGCTGGGGAAAAGAGATCTTTAACGAATCGGCAGCATTGAAAGGGGTCACGTTCTTAAAATATATCTTAAGCACCGTCATCTTTGCAGCAGTAATATTCATAGTGTGAGACCCGCGTGAAAAATAGCTGCTGCTTACAAGCAGGGTATTCAAATAAATACTGCCGTTGTTGATGTATGCATTGTTGGGATACAAAAAAGAGAACTCATAAATTGTCGCATCATCCCATTTCGTGAACGAAACGGAGAATGAACCATCTGCATTTATTTTTCCATCCCCGATATTTGACTTCCGGTCGACCGCAAGTAAACCAACAGCATTACCATTATAGCCATTCACCTTAATAGAACCGCCGCCCGGGATCCCAACTCCTGTTATATCATCATTGATTTTTCCTGAGAATCTTAATTCTTCAATTCCGAGTAACTTTTTACAGCCGGAAAGAATCAGCAATACCCAAACAGTAACGATTAGCATAAAACAGAATTTATGGGATTTCTGATGATTAGTTTCGATCTTTTCCATAACCTAAATTTTGATTGACGAGGTAAAACTATATTCACGAAAGGCCTGTTCCTTGGCGAATTTTGCGCTGACAAACCTGTGTTTTGCAAAAATTGCAACTGGCATTCGGACCCAATTCAAGCCGGAACCTTAAATGGAATATTATGCAGGTTTAGGAGAAAAATACTTGCCGATATAAGGTAGTCGCTGAAATTCTTTCTTCTCGACATTTACAATCAGCAAGGTAAACACACCGATAAGTGCAAGCCCAACGATGCGGTTGATCCAGGGGTTAAGACCCAGCAGCAGGAATGCCTGGTGAAGCCCAAAAATCAAGATGCAAATAACAATGTATGCAACCAGTTTTTTCCATGCGTACGGAATTCTATAATGTTTTTGTCCCAGCAAATAACTCGTCACCATCATAAAACCATAACAAAGTATGGTTGCGATCGCACAGGCCATATAGCCCCAGATTGGAATAAATATCCAGTTAAATAAAATTGTAATGGCTGCGCCGCCCAGTGTGATCCAGGCGCCGGTGAGGTTGCGATTAGTAAGCTTGTACCAAACTGACAGGTTGTAATAAGCCCCAAGGAATATTTTTGCCACCATTAGTACTGCCACAATCTTTAAACCAGATTCGTATTCGGGATGTTTGTTTACATTCATAAAATGTTTCCAGATGTCAAGGAATAGAGTCACTCCTAAAAAACAAAAACAACAGGCGATGATAAAAAACTTCATGACCCGGGCATAGACTCTTGGCGCGTTTTCATTAACAGACTGTTTAAAAAAGAAGGGTTCAGCGCCAAGCCGGAAGGCCTGGATAAATAATACAATCAAAACAGCCAGTTTATAATTAGCGCTGTAAATGCCGGTTTCAGTAAAGTTTTGTTGAGTCGTACCAGGCAATAGCTTTACAAGCATTGTACGGTCAATGGTCTCGTTTATGATCCCACCGAACCCTACGATAATCAACGGCCATGAATAATGCATGATTTCTTTCCAGAACTTCTGGTTTAATTCAAAACGGAATTTGAATAATTCTTTTGCGAGCAGCAGTAGAGTAATTCCACTTGCAATAAGGTTGGCAATGATAACATATCCTAGCCCGATCTCAGGTCTGTAAAGCCCAGAAAAAAAACTGTCAACATCTTTTTCATAATGCTTTTTGCATATTAAAAAGAAAAAAAGTACCAGGCCGACATTAATAAGAATATTGAGAATTTTTATAAATGCGTACTTGCGTGGTCTGCCTTCATACCGCAGTTTGGCGAAAGGTAAAACCGCCAGCGTATCAAATGCAACAATCCAAATAATCCATGTAACGTATTCAGGATTTTTACTTAACTCATAAAATGAAGCGATTGGTGATACAAATAATAATAAGATTGCTGTGAAAATCACGGTACTGATCCAAATAGAAGTAGAGACTGTATTGTAAACTTTTTGTTCAGGCTGAAGGGATGAGAATCTGAAGTAAGAGGTTTCCATTCCATAGGTGAACACTACATTCAGAAACGCTGCAATTACGAATAAGGTTGAAATTTTCCCATACTCGTCTACCTCGAGGATACCTGTGAGGATAGGAACAAGCAAATAATTGATAAATCGTCCAAAGATGCTGCTTAACCCGTACCATACAGTTTGTCCTGCCAGTTTTTTAATGCTGCTCAAAGGAATTGGGATATTTCAGCAAATGTACTCCTTGATACCTGATTATACAATGCCGAGCAGAACGGCGGATGCAACGCTTTTTCTCTTTACCGTATCTTTAACTAAAATAACTGTTATGAGAAAGGCCATCCTTACACTCATTCTTATCGCAGCCGCTTTTGCCTTAAAGGCGCAGGCATACGAGGACAAGATTGAATACAATAAAGAAAAACAGGCTTGTATTGTTATGGAATATAATTATCCTCCGCTGGCGGTAGAGAATGCCGTAGTCGCAAAAATGAATAAGCTCGGATATAAAGGAAAAGAAGAGAAAGGAATGTTCAACAAGGACAAGGGATTCAGGGTTTATAAAGACGCCATGATCGGTGATATCAGCCCCAGCCGGTACAACTATGTGATCAATGTTGACAGGAAAAGCCGTAAAGAATCTGACGACGCCGTTTTATATCTTCTCATCATGAAAGACGATGGAAACGCTTTATCAAGATTGAATACAGAGGAGTTGGGCAACGCAAAATCTTTCTTATACAATTTACTCCCTGATATTGAAGCAGAAAATCTTGAACTGCAAATAGCGGCGCAGGAAGATGTGGTGGGCAAAGCAGAAAAGAAATTAAAAACCTTAAGGGATGATAAAGACGATATGGAAAAAAGAGTCAAGAAGCTACAGGATGATATCAGGCAAAATGAAAAAGACCAGGAAAAACAAACTTCAGAAATAGAAAATCAACGTAAAGCGTTGGAGGCACTGAAATCAAAAAGAAAAGCCTCTGCTTAATGCGTTTGATAAAAACGCAGATCCCTGACCAATGTGGAATCTGTTAACGCTCTCAGGAACGCAACAAGATCGATTATCTCGTTATTAGTAAAATGTATTCCGTTACTTAACAGGGGATCGAGTGTTGAGCTCTGCCCGGGATTTGCATAATGTTCGATACATGCCCGCAGGCTTTTGTAGCGACCGTCATGCATAAAAGGATATGTCAGGGAAACGTTTCTTAAAGACGGCACTTTGAATTTTAATGAATCTTCTTTTTTACCTGTCACCAATATGCGTCCATGATCATTTAGGAAAGAGACTTGCAAACCGGTATTTCTATAGGTATAATCAGTGAACATAGGTTCAGGATGACAGGAAGCACAATTTGTTTTGTAAAGTTCATATCCGCGTTGCTCATAATCCGTGTAGGTATTTTGCCCTCGCTTTACCTGGTCATATTTTGAATTGGCGGTGATCATGGAAACCGTGAACTGCGCCAATGCTTTTTGCATCCTCTCAATCGTGATCTCTTCTGTACCAAATGCGGCTTTGAACATGTCGCGCATATGGGCATCACCACGAAGTTTAGTGAGCACGTTTCCTATCTCTTCCGCCATTTGATTGGGTGCCTGGATCGGGTCAAGGCATTCCTCCTCCAAACTCTTGTACTTTCCATCAGTATGAAATTCTTTTTGCCATGCAAGGTTAAAAAGCGGGGCGGCATTCCTGTTTGAATGCTGGTCGTTATAACCATGACTAAGGTCATGATCATACGTACCAAACACAGCAATTTGCTGGTGACAGGATGCACAGGGATAATGCCCATCTTTTGAAAGACGGCCATCATAAAACAACATTCTACCCAGTTGAAAACCTTCTTCTGTTAAAGGATTGCTTGAAAAATTATAAACAGGTGCAGGAAATCCCTCGGGTACTGTAAATGTCAGTGGAGTTTTCCCGGGCAGATCATCCTGTCCTTTTCTGCAGGCATTGATCAGGAAGCTTCCGGTTAGGGTGACGAGAAAAATGATAATGATAAATCTCCACTTCATCGGTCGGTAAATTTAAGAAATATCGGGAAGGCTTACATATTATGCGGGTCGATTCTTCTTCGGCCCTCCTTAATTTCTCCTTTTTTCTTTTTTACCTCTATTCTTTTTTCCTTAGCCGCTTTACTTATCCTGGTGGCGATCCGTTTTTTCTTTTTTTCCAGGGCTTTTATTACCAGCTCGTTCATCTTACGGACAACTTCGTCTTTGTTTTCAAGTTGTGTTCGGTATGTTTGAGATTTTACCTGCAACATTCCTTCGCTATTGATGCGATTGGATAATTTTTCAGTGATGATCGCTTTTTGTTCATCGCTTAATAATTGTGAAGAAGCAATGTCAAAATAACCGGTAACAGCGGTCTCTACTTTATTTACGTTCTGACCACCTTTCCCACCGCTACGGCTGGTTTGGAAAGTAAGTTCGGGAGAGAGGTCAATAGGAGTCATATTAGTCATATTGGTCATATAATTCATATAAGTCAGGCAGGTGAATATATTTGCGTGATAAAGTTACAAATAATGAAAGCGGTTATTCAACGGGTAGGCAAAGCTTCTGTGACGATTGATAACGCCGTCTACTCACAAATAAATTCCGGACTACTTGTATTACTTGGAATCGAAGATGCCGATACTGATGATGACATTCAATGGCTTTCTTCTAAAATTGTTAACCTTAGAATTTTTAATGATGAAAATGCGGTGATGAATATTTCCGTGAAAGATAGTAATGGCGATATTCTTATAGTAAGCCAGTTTACCCTGCATGCATCAACAAAAAAGGGCAACAGACCTTCTTATATAAAGGCCAGCAAGCCCGACTTTGCAATACCGGTGTATGAAAAATTCGTTCAGCAAATTTCAAATGATCTTGGAAAAAAAGCTCAGACAGGGGTATTCGCTGCAGATATGAAAGTTGAGTTAGTAAACGACGGACCGGTGACTATTGTGATTGATTCGAAAAATAGAGAATAATTTTAATTCGTGTTAAAATCATTTCACCCCCATTTTCTCCGTAAATCTCTTTCTTTCCGCCGTTTCAATCATCATAAAGATCACTTTTTCTTTGGCGGGTACAGTAAAAGAATAAGAATTCGATTTGAGATCTTTTTCTTCCACGATACGATGACCGCTCGAGGTCCATACCAGTAATGATTTCAGATTTTGTTTGGATTGGATGGTGATCTGTTTGCCATTGGTCAAAACCTTAAATGGCTTTGCAGGACTATTAATTTCTGTTTTACGCGCAACATTACCCTGACCATTGATAACATAGGCGACGCTGAATAGCGCAAGGACAAGCACGGCTTTCCGGATAAAAGGCTTCATCATGGGATACTAAAATTTAGAAATAGAATAATTGGTTTTGCAGTATCAAAGGGTAGGTCCGAAGGACTCCTTCGGAGAAACACGCCCAGCGAAAAAATTAGGGAAGATGAAAACGTCAAGAATCATGCTAAATTGCACAGACTCAATAAAAATTTTGTTATGACTATCCAGGAAGCGCAACAGCAGGTAGACGATTGGATAAAGACTGTTGGGGTTCGTTATTTCAGCGAGCTTACCAATATGGCTATATTAACCGAGGAAGTGGGAGAACTGGCACGTATCATGGCCCGGACTTATGGTGATCAATCTTTCAAAAAGACAGACCTTGACAGAAACTTAGCTGATGAAATGGCCGATGTGTTATGGGTATTGATCTGTCTCGCCAACCAAACAGGTGTTAACCTGACCGAAGCGCTTCAAAAAAACATTGAGAAGAAGACAAACAGGGATAAGGACCGGCATCAGCAGAATGCGAAACTTAAATAGTAAGCATATGTAATTGTCGTGATCATTACATCATATCAGTATGAAAAAAATAGTTGTGATCCTTATGCACGGCCGCTGATATTAAGCTTTATTACGATGTTGGCAGAATAAATCCCATCGGGCTCCAGGTAGCCTACAGTACTGAAACTATTACTACCATGACAGCAAAAGATGAAATGTATCTTGAAACTAAAGGCATTCAGGTTTATAAATTGACTGCGGAATTTATTTCTCAGGATTGCTGTAACAGCCGGGTAAGAACCTTATGGCAGGATGGACAAATGGTTTGTTCCTGTTGCCAGGAGGCAATAACACTTTCTATACGATAATCACTCATTTCAGAACCGTTTGGTATCATTCTTTAGCCAAAATACTCTCATACGTATCCTGTTTGGCATTATGTATGTAAGGTTTTGGGCATGACCATTTTTCCATTTATGGCACCAAAAAAATTATGGAGAATACTGACAAGGTCGATCTCTGACTTTATTGATAACAACGTTTTGAAACTAAGCGCTTCACTTGCTTACTCCACTATTTTTGCGTTGCCCGGGTTGCTGATCATCATCATCTGGGTTACTACCGTTTTTTATGGTAAGGAGATCATTGAAGGCACTATTCATGAGCAGATGGCAGCGCTGATAGGTCAGAATGCTGCAGATAATATTCACGGAGCAATGAAGGCAGCCCTTGCCGGCACCACGAGCAAGCTGGCAAAAATAATTGGTATCGGCACCATTGTTATAGGTGCTACTGCAGTATTTGCTGAGATACAAAGTTCAATTAACCTGATCTGGAAAATAAAATCAAAGCCAAAAAAAGGAAGGGGTTTTCTAAGAATGCTGATCAATCGTCTCCTTTCATTTTCTATCATCATCAGTTTTGGATTTATCCTGCTCGTTTCTTTGGTTATAAATGGCGCAATGGATCTTTTGGTAGATAATTTTATGCAGCGCTTCCCTGATGCAGCAGTAATCGTTGCGTACATCATAAATCTTGTCCTGAGCTTCTTTATTATCGCCACAATTTTCGGGCTGATCTTTAAGATCCTGCCCGATGCAAAAGTGGAATGGAAACACGTACGAGTCGGCGCATTTACTACTGCATTCTTTTTCCTGGTAGGAAAGTTCGTGATCAGCTATTATCTCGGGCACAGCAGGATGACAACGGCGTATGGTGCCGCGGGTTCAGTGATCATAGTTTTACTGTGGGTATATTATTCT
>JAICPX010000164.1 GCA_025929635.1 Chitinophagaceae bacterium | reverse complement strand
GACCTGTTGACAAGGAGTGGCTAATTGATATTGGCGCTAATACGGGTAATTTCTCGAGAATAGCCAGCCAGAAGGGCTTTAATGTAATTGCCATTGATAGCGATTGTATAGCTATCAATGATTTATATAAGATATCAAAGGGTGATAAATCGATTTTCCCTTTGTGTGTTGACGTTATAAATCCATCCCCGGCGATAGGTTTTTTAAATAAGGAAAGGATGACGTGGTGGGATCGTATGCCGCGTGGTTATGTGCTTGCACTTGCTATTCTTCATCATTTGGTAATAGGTCAGAATATTCGGATGGACATGCTTGCTGAGTTTTTTTCCAGTCTTGGCCCTGTATTGATAATAGAATTTGTACCGAAAACTGATGAAATGGTAATGTTAATGCTGAAAAGTAAAGAAGATATTTATGCTGAATACACGGAAGACAATTTCAGAAAAACATTTGACCAATATTACACGATAGATTATAAAGAAAAGATCCCGGGATCGGAAAGAACTATTTATTGCATGAAACGAAGAAATAATGACGAATAACTTTAAATGAATGCTGGCGTATGAAAAAAATCTTAACACGGCATCCTTTTTTTATTATCCTGTTGCCTTTATTTATTGTTGTGCAGCTTGAGTCTGAATATCATCGACTAATTGGTTATAAACTGGTATTTGATAGAATCCTTATTTTATTTATTGTCGCATTATTCAGTTACCTGTTGAGTTGTTTGATAATGAGAAGTCGTAAAAAAGGAGCCTTGTTAGCTTTTGCATTCTGTTTTGTATTTTATTTCCTTACTGATATCAAAGTCTTGTTGAGCAGGAGCTCGTTAACAGCAGGGCTCAACAGGTACGTTATTGTTTTACCATTCGTAATATTATTTTTTGTTGCTTTTTATTTGTTTCTACGGAAAAGTAAGTCCAATTTTAGTCGGACTTATGTGTTTCTAAATACCCTGTTCTTAATTATCACATTACATGCATTTTTAAAAATTTTGTTTAAAAATGAACCAGGTACATACGGGGTCGTAAAAGAGTTAGGAACAGAAAAAATTCACACTAATGCGGCTATCAAACCAGACATTTATTTTATTATTTCTGATGCATATTCTTCGTCGCATTCATTAAAAGGTGAGTATGGTTTTGACAACGACAATATTGAGTCTTACTTGAAAAGAAAAGGCTTTTGGATTGTTTCTGATTCGAAAAGTAATTATAGTTATACAGCTTATTCGGTAGGCAGCATTTTAAATATGAACTATCTGACAGGAGTTGATTCATCTACTTATGTCAGTGGCCGTGATTATTTAAAAGCTTTGCACCTGGTATATAAAAACAAAGTGTTTGGTATTTTAAAAAAAGAAGGTTACGCTGTATTTAATCATTCTCTTTTTGATATTGATTCACACCCCACGACGATCCGGCCGATTGATTTTTGGGGATTCAGGGATCTTTTTAACCAGTATAATTTGATCGATAAAGTTTACAAGGAAGTGGGATATCACTTCCCTGAATGGATACATCAATTGATGACGGATAAATATTTTGTGAATAGCTCGCGTAACAGGGCCAGGATTGATTCAATGGTGTATGATCACCTGCTCTTTTCCACAAAGATGAGATGTGACCGTCCTAAAATGGTCTATGCGCATTTCTTGAGGACGCATCCGCCCTTTATTTTTGACTCAACTGGTAAGAACTTTCCTAATAAAAGAAATGATAAGGAGGGATATATTCACCAGATCAGTTATATGAACAGGGTATTCAAAGATATCACGGACAGCATATTTTACTATTCAAAAAGGCCTTTTGTAATCATTATACTAGGAGATCACGGATTGAGCCTAGAAAATGACCTGAGCAAATTGCATCCAAATTTCAATGCGATTTATTTCTCAGACGGAAATAAGAGCGATTTACTGGGTTTCAAAAGCAGTGTAAATACATTTCGTGTTGTGTTCAATCATTTTTTCAAAACTCAGTTGCCTTTGCTTGAGGATAAATTTTATCGTGTCCGTTCTTATTAAGTAATGTGATTACATATGTCGAAAATTTGAGGAAACCGCTATGAAAAGTGAAATAGAAAGGAGTTGTGATTCGATGAATCATCCTGACATCTAAAGACCCTAACCCATTTATTCTTTCAGCCTTCATGACCAAAATCAAAACTCTGCTTTCTTCTCCATTCGCCACAGCCGCATCTTTAACAATAGCGATCATATCAAGAATCATCAATATTTTATATGTTTCCTATGCCGGCAGGGATAAAATGTTCCTTGTGTTGCAAAGCAAAAGCTTGCTCAAAGGAAAAGGGCTCGGAGTGCCGGGTTACTACACTTCGAACCCGGAGATAGTGACCTACGATTATACCCCTATGTGGCCCCATGGTTATCCCATTGTGCTGGCTCCTTTCTTAGAGATCTTTAACTACGATGTATATTGGGCCACCACTGCACTTGATATCGTCGCATGTATTGCACTGATCTTTGTCGTAAGAAAGTTGTGCAAACAAATAGGATTTCCGCCCGTTGCAGTAAACCTGATGACCCTGGTGGCGGGGTGTTTTGAATACCCTTTTATCAATGACTCCAAGCCCACTGATAATGTACCGATCGTAATCTTTCTGTTTGGAATCAGCTTATTGATCAAACTAGTTTCTTCTGAACGGTTCACATTAAGGTCGGTCATTTTCGCTTCATTTGTTTTATTTCTCCCAAGTGTATTTCGCTATAGTTATCCACCGCTATCCATTGCCGTTGCGTTTTCCGTATTATTTATAGGGATCATTAAAAAAGAAAAATTGATAAGAAAACAAGGGACCTGGCTATTTGGTCTTGTTCTTTTGATGAACAGTTGTTTTTCACTTGGCATGAAATTAATAACTGGTTATGCGGGATATGCAGTGCCGACCGCCCGCGGTTTCTTCCCGGAATATATTATTCATTGGTACCCGATTGTGCCCGGCTCATTTGTCAATATTCCTTTTTTATCAAGCCAGGCTATAAAGATCACAGGGCTTTCATTGGAAATAATAATGCAATGGCTGGAAGTGATTAATGTATTAACAATCCTGGTTCTAATCTTCGTCTTTGTTTATTTGTTTTTTAGTAAGAAATTTTTCGCTGAATTGACCCCTTTCAAATGGTTTCTCGTGACCGGGTTTTTCGCTTCTGCCGCAACCTTTGCTTCGTTAGGTTATCTTTCGCTTACCTATGATCTGCAACGATCACTCACCCATATATGGACCTATGTATACGATCACCGGTATTATGTACATACCATTTTATTTATTCAAATGATATTCCTGGGTTGGATCTTCTTATATGGCAGCACAATAAGAAGCTGGTTTATTAAATTTATTGTTGCCGCTTTTTCATTGGGCCTATTTATTGAAATAACCCATAATATTTATTTCCACACAAAAGTCGCCTTGAATTTCAAAAAGTATAAATCAGCCGTATTTCGCGAACAGGATTATGTATATTTTTTCAAGTTAGTAGATGAACTGGAAAAAAAATATCCTGACCATCAAATTTGGGCTGCATCACCGGGCGACGATTATTATCCTTATGTGGCTACATATAAAGGACACACAGGCATAATGGATCCGGGAACATTGAAGACAAGAAAGCCCATTATTAAAAAGAAGACCATACTTGCCATTATGTTGTATGATCATGAATTGGCATCATACAACGATTTCTTGTCGAGATCGAATATTCTCTTTACTCATAAAATAGCTTATTCAAACTATTTTATCATAGAGCTGCTACCATGATCTCGTTTTCAGGAAATTCATTTCGGCATCAGCTGGTTCCATTATTGCATATTTCTTAATATCGTTAATAACCGCCTCATCCAAAGCATCTACCACATTTTTATACACCGCATCCGTAGTCGGTTTTATCAGCAGCAGCATCCCTTTCTTTCCATCGACAATGTCCCTGTCGGCCTCCAGGTCCTTTTGTCTCTGTCTTATAATTTTACCAATACCTTCATAAGACGAGTAATTAGTTTTAGAAACCCGGTTTGTTCGAAAGGCATCGTCAAATGTCCCGTGGTAATAATAGACATTATTATTGTTGTGCAATAACAGTGTTAATGCAAGATCATCGTTCAGCTTTGTTGAATCGTCTTTATTCACCGGGTCTTTAGGCATATAAAGGTCTGTAACGGTGGGCCTGGAAACCGTAGTGGTGAATACAAAAAAGGTGATAAGCAGAAAGCCTAGGTCGACCATTGGGGTCATATCAATCCTGATCAACTGTTTTTTGTGGCGCGCAAAACTCTTCCCCTTCCGCTCTTTTGCGGTTGTTTCTATTTGAGCCATAAAAGTTGTTTATTTTTAGATGCTGTGGATCAATGTTTCCATAAGAATCATAATTGGAAATGAGACAGGTCATTGTCATGGCGTGGTTATTGATCTACATTTATTTCACTAATATTTTCATCATGAAAACGATAATTGTCCCAACCGATTTTTCGCCTGTGGCTACAAACGCAATGAATTTTGCGGCTGATATGGCGGTCAATATCAAGGCAAGCCTGATGCTATTGCATGTTTACCAGGTACCTGTTTCCATGACTGACGTGCCGGTGGTATTAGTTTCGGCCGATGAGCTAAGAAAAGACAGTGAATTAAAATTGAAGGAGCTAAAAGAATCATTGGCGCATATAACCTCGGACAAAGTAAAGATCTATACCGAAGCAAGAATGGGAGATATAGTTGATGAACTTGAAGATGTTTGTAAACACATCGAGCCGTTTGCAGTTATTATGGGCACAAAAGGCATAAGTGGTGTTGAAAGAATGCTGTTTGGGAGTACTACACTTACAGCAATTCGTCATCTGAAGTGGCCCGTGATTGTTGTACCTCCTGGTAAAGAGTATGGTACAGGTATTAAAAAGATAGGGTTTGCATGTGACTTTAATAAGGTACTTGAAAACACCCCAGTACAATTCATTAGAAATATGGTGAGAGAATTTGGCGCCGAACTCCATGTATTGAATGTTGATTATGAACAACGGCATTTCAAACCGGAAACCCCCGAAGAATCGTTAATGCTACACACGTTGCTTGAAGAACTCGATCCTAAATACCATTTTATTAATCACAAAGATGTTGAGGACGGCATAAATGAGTTTGCAGAAACTAATAATATCGATTTGCTGATTACGATTCCGAAAAAGCACGGATTGCTCGACAACCTGTTTAAGCACAGCAGCACAAAAGAGCTCGTTACTCAATCTCATGTTCCGGTAATGTGTGTACATGAATAAGGCTAAGAGATCAAAAGAGAAAAGGAGATAAAGAGGCTTATACCTTTTATCTCCTTTTTAATTTACAGGAACAGCATCTCCTGATTCTTTTTTCTCTTTCTACTCTTTTATTCTCTTAGCTTATCTTTTTTAGCGAATAGTATAATTTACAAGTCTTGTGGTATCAGAAGAAGAAACACCGAGAAAATCAAATCCGAAATAGCCTTCAATAAGGCCTACCCCTTTTGCATAATAATATTTACCGCCGCCAACGCTTAAAACACCTCCACCAAGAGGATCATCAACAGAAAAATCATATGTAAGTTCGATTACTGTATTATATGATCTTCCGTTTACCGTATGTTGAATATCTCTTCCCGAAACTGTGTACTTATGATAATTACTGAAACCACCCACAGTAATTCGGTTTGTCCAGTTTGTGCCAATTGCTGAGTCTTTCAGATAAACCAGTTCAACCACCTGGCCGACGGGATCAAAATTTCCATAAGTTCGATAAACGCCGTTGACCTTACTTATATATCCAATTTCAGAAGCGCCGCCGCTTGTTGTGTTGAATTTATAATAACGAAGCCCATTGATAGTGGTGTCTGTACCAAGTGCCACCATATGTGAAGCACCTGCGGTTGTTGATGTATAGTCCCATTCTGACTTGGCAGATACGGGTTGATAATCTGTGGCATTTACACCGCCACCACCGCCACCACTATTGCCAAGACTGCCGTCAACTTCTTTTTGACACGCTGTAAAAAAGAAAACAGCCAAAAGAGAAAATATCAGATATCTCATAAAATTTGTGTCGCCAAATTTAATTAAAACTCCGCATTGCCGGGTGTTCTTGGAAACGCGATCACATCACGGATATTGTTCATGCCAGTGACAAACTGGACCATTCTTTCAAAACCTAGACCGAAACCCGCATGCGGGACTGTACCATATCGTCTTGTGTCTAAGTACCACCACATGTCCTGAAGGGGAATATGCATTTCTTTCATTCGTTGTTCCAACTTATCCTGTCTTTCTTCACGCTGTGAACCTCCGACAATTTCTCCAATGCCGGGCGCCAGGATATCCATTGCAGCAACAGTTTTTCCGTCATCATTCTGACGCATGTAAAAAGCTTTGATCTCCTTTGGATAATTGGAAAGAATGACGGGTTTCCTGAAGTGCTTCTCTACAAGGTATCTTTCATGTTCACTTTGCAGATCCATTCCCCAGCCGGTTATCGGAAACTGGAATTTCTTTTTCTTGTTGTGATTGCTTTCTCGTAAAATGTCGATGGCTTCAGTATAAGTGATCCTTTCAAAATTGTTGTTAATAACAAACTCCAGTTTCTCGATCAACCCCATTTCGCTTCGCTTGTCCTGTGGCAGTTGTTTTTCTTCATCGGCGAGGCGTTGAGCCAGAAATTCAAGATCCTCCCTGTTATTATCCATCGCATACATGATGATGTATTTGATGAATTCCTCTGCAAGGTTCATATTATCTTCAAGATCATAAAAAGCCATTTCTGGTTCTATCATCCAGAATTCGGCAAGATGCCGGGGAGTGTTACTATTCTCAGCACGAAATGTGGGTCCGAAAGTATAGATCTCGCCAAATGCAGTTGCAGCTAATTCACCTTCCAATTGTCCACTGACTGTAAGATTCGTTGGTCTTCCAAAAAAGTCTTCTTTGAAATTGATGCTGCCGTCTTCATTTCTCGGGGGATTATCAAACGGCAAAGTGCTTACACGAAACATTTCACCTGCGCCTTCTGCATCACTACCGGTAACGATCGGCGTATGCATGTACACAAATCCTTTATCATTAAAGAATTTATGAATTGCAAATGCCAGTGAGTGGCGAATACGAAAAACCGAACCAAATGTATTGGTGCGAAAGCGAAGATGAGCGATCTCTCTTAAAAATTCCAGGGAGTGTCTTTTGGGCTGCAAAGGATATTTTTCAGCATCACAATCACCAAGGATTTCAATAGTGGTTACATTCAGATCCATTTTCTGTCCCTTACCCAAAGAGGAAACAAGGTTGCCAGTTACTTTCAACGAAGACGACGTAGTGATCCTTTTTAAAAGTTCGTCTTCAAATTTTCCCAATTCAAGAACTACCTGCAGATTGTTATTCGTACTGCCATCATTTAATGCTATGAACTGGTTATTTCTGAAAGTCCGGACCCATCCCATTACCGTTACTTCCTGGCCGGTTGGCTCAGTCTTTAGCAGTTCCTTAATCCTGGTTCTTTTGTTAAACATCACGATTTTTTTAAGAGCGGCAAAGATATGATTCACCAGGGAACAGAACCCTGAACGCCTCGCTTCGCCCGGTCCAGGCTACGCGTCGCAATTGTCGTCCAATCAAGACGGTAAAGCGGGCTACCTAATCAAAATTTGAATATTTGGGATTTTACAGTAATATTGTAGCGGAAAAACCGTTAGTAAGTAAGTCCTCAAAGTCAGTCCATCGTTGCTTCGGTTCCATTCAAAA
This sequence comes from Chitinophagaceae bacterium, assembly GCA_025929635.1. Taxonomy (GTDB): domain Bacteria; phylum Bacteroidota; class Bacteroidia; order Chitinophagales; family Chitinophagaceae; genus VBAS01. The sequence goes on along the minus strand of JAICPX010000164.1, from coordinate 1,366 downwards.
TAATTTCAAAATCATTAGCTAATCAATTCCCGGATAAGAAGTTCCGGCCAATCAGTTAAGAATAAGTGTTCAGGATTATGTGGATAACCTCAAGTTTTTTGTATGTATGACATTCTACAATTGAACGACATGCTCGTTCCCGAACTGCTGGATATAGCCGAGCAGTTGAAAATCCCAAATGCCAAAAAACTCAGTAAACAGGACCTTGTTTATAAGATCCTTGATGGCCAGGCAATAAAAGCCAGCGAAAAGAAAACGGATGGCGAAGACAAACATAAACGTAAACGGATCATAAAAACCTCTACCGGTCTTTCAACCGAAGAAGCAATTGTAGCAGAACCCGATAATGATAATTCTATGGCAAAGAGCTCGAAAATTGGCGGTCCCAAACCCGCAGCAAAAAAAGTCCAAAAAGACTCCTTTGGAGATGAAAAACACCCGCCGAAACGTGGTCGTAAGAAAGAAGAAGCCCCTGTTGATACAACTCCGGCAGAAATAGATGTGCCCGATGAAGATGAAAATGTGACCGCCCCCGAAGCTGAAGTACCTGTTGCTACCGAATCCGAGCCGGCTGCACAGGAATCCATTACCCAGAAATTTTATCCGCAGCGTCGCGACCAGGCATTCAATATTGAATTTGATGGTGTGATATTGTCTGAAGGTGTATTGGAAATGATGCCCGATGGCTATGGTTTCCTTCGTTCATCGGATTATAATTATTTGTCTTCACCAGATGATGTATATGTTTCTCCTTCACAGATTAAATTGTTTGGCTTAAAAACCGGTGATACCGTATATGGTGCTGTGCGTCCGCCTAAAGAAGGCGAAAAATATTTCGCTTTATTAAAAGTGGATACGATCAATAATAAGAAACCGGAAGAGGTTCGTGATCGGGTGCCATTTGATTACCTGACACCGCTTTTCCCCTACGAAAAAATGAACCTGTTCGATGCTCCCGATAATTATTCAACCAGAATAATGGATCTGTTTACGCCTATCGGCAAAGGACAGCGGGGATTGATCGTGGCCCAGCCAAAAACGGGTAAAACAATGTTGCTGAAAGCCGTTGCAAATGCGATTGCTAAAAATCACCCTGAGTGCTACCTGATGGTTGTGTTGGTTGATGAGAGACCTGAAGAAGTAACCGATATGGAGCGTAGTGTAAAAGCTGAGGTGATCGCTTCAACTTTTGATGAGCCTGCCGAGAAACACGTTAAGGTTTCGACTATCGCACTACAAAAAGCAAAGCGTTTGGTCGAGTGCGGACATGATGTTGTAATTCTCCTTGATTCAATAACCCGTTTAGCGAGGGCCCACAACACGGTTGCCCCTGCTTCCGGTAAAGTTTTATCAGGTGGTGTGGAAG
>JAICPX010000346.1 GCA_025929635.1 Chitinophagaceae bacterium | reverse complement strand
TCTCAGGTATGCCGTTCTTCATTTCGCTACTAAACTACAAAACAAATAGCTATCCCGATATATCGGGATAGCTATTTGTTTTGTAGTTTAGTAGCGAAATGAAGAACGGCATACCTGAGATCCAGTCCTTTATTGATTACCTGAAGTTTGAAAAACGGTACTCGGCATATACTATCCGCGCTTATCATGACGATCTTCGTCAATTCTTCAGTTTTTTGGAGACCCGGTTTGGCACTATTAAGATCAAAGAAATTTCACAAAGTCTTGTTCGGAGCTGGCTGGCGTCCCTGAAGGATGACGACATAACTGCGAGAACGATCAATCGCAAAATATCTACGTTGAAATCATTCTTTAAATATCAATTAAAGAATGGTATTATCGAAACCACACCCATGTTCAACATCGCAGCACCTAAAATAAGTAAGCGTTTACCTGTATTTATAAAAGAAAAGGAGTTATCTGATCTTGCTAAGGTGCTTAAAAATAATACTGAAGATTGGGATAGTTTGAATACAAAAATGCTCATCACTATATTCTATGCTACCGGAATGCGCCTGAGCGAGCTGATCAACATGAAAGAGAAACAAGTTGATTTTTCAAGAAAGCAAATAAAAATCTTGGGCAAAGGAAATAAGGAAAGGATCATCCCGGCAGGGGAGGAATTATTGGAAGCGATAAGGAGCTACTTCAATGAAAAAAGAAAAGTGTTTGCCCGCCAGGGCTCCGTCGGAGAAAAAACTGATGATGTATTTCTAGTGAATGCTAAAGGGAAGAAATTATATTCCAAATACGCCTATAATTTAGTACGCGGCATTTTAACGGAAGAAGTAAAAACGCTTGATAAGAAAAGCCCACATGTGTTGCGACATACATTTGCAACCCATTTAATGAATAATGGTGCCAACCTTGATGCTGTTAAAGAATTGCTGGGACATGCCAGTCTTGCAAGTACCCAGGTTTATACCCATAATAGTATTGAAAAACTGAAAAATGTGCATAAAAAAGCGCATCCAAAGGCATGATGCTTTAACAGAAAAATTGCAATAAAACTCACGCAAAAATTTTTGGAAAAAAATCATTTTAAAGCTAACTTGTAGTGAACCAAAAAACACCAGCCTATGTAAAAAAAACAAATAAAACCAACTTTAGTTCTTTATTTATTGTTCACTTAAAAAATGCGATTGTTATGAATGTTAAGATTCAAACTGTTCATTTCAATGCGGATGAAAAGCTTGTAACGTACATTAATCAGAAGTTGCAAAAGCTAAAAGTCTTCCATGACCGCATTGTAGAAGTAGATGTGTTTCTGAAACTCGATAACGTGATTCATACTATCAAAGACAAGATCGCAGAGATCAGAGTACACGTACCCAGGCACTATTTTTTTGTAAAAACCACAAGTAAATCTTTTGAGGAGTCATTTGACGAAGCATTTGATTCTCTCTTAAATCAAATAAAAAAACGAAAAGGAAAACAAGCAGCATAAAAAAACTAGAGATCCCGCACCAACGGGATCTTTTTCTTTCTCATTATCAGGACAAAAATTCAGTCCAAAGATTTTTCCAAATATCAATTTCCCTTACCTTTGCCTCCCCTAATAAATGGGGGGTAGTTCTTTATTGCCTCGACCGCCGAAGATCCTTGAAAATTTTGGGGCTGTGGCGGGCTGAAGGATAATGCCACTTTAGCTCAGCCGGTAGAGCAACTGATTTGTAATCAGTAGGTCGTTGGTTCGATTCCGACAAGTGGCTCATTTGGCAATTGTCAATTGGCAATTGTCAATTAACAATGGGCAAGTAGCCAAGTGGCCAACGGCAGCAGACTGTAAATCTGCCCTCTTACGAGTTCGGTGGTTCGAATCCATCCTTGCCCACGGATCTTTGAAAATTGAGAATTGGTCCCGATAGTTATCGGGAGAGCATTGCCCATTTTTTTCAGCATGTTCAATATTCAATTTTCAATGCTTAGCGACTGCGGGAGTAGCTCATTTGGTAGAGCGATAGCCTTCCAAGCTATAGGTGGCGAGTTCGAGCCTCGTCTCCCGCTCTTTTTCAGTTGACAGTCTGCAGTCGTCAGTCTGCAGTCTGCAAGCTTGAGAAATGAGATCATTTTCGAGAGGGACTGTAAACTGCCGACTGAGCATGCCGTTGTAGCTCAGTGGTAGAGCACTTCCTTGGTAAGGAAGAGGTCAAGGGTTCAATTCCCTTTAACGGCTCAAAATGTGAGTTGTGAATGGTGAATGGTGAGTAAAACACTCATAAACCACCACGGCCCACTCACAGCCGATAAGCGAACAGAACGTACGAGCGTGCAACGCAACAGAAGCTTAATCCTTCGGATACACCTCTGGACAGCAATGTTGCCGGGCACATAATTTTTTATAAATAAAGGGAGGGGATTGCTACGGCTTCGCCTCGCAACAACAAACAACTTTAAAAACCGATAAAAATGTCAAAAGAGACCTTTAAGAGGGATAAACCCCACGTTAACGTTGGTACCATTGGCCATATCGACCACGGTAAAACAACACTTACTGCGGCTATTACAACCATTCTTTCAAAAAGAGGGTTGGCAACAGCAAAAAAATATGATGAAATTGATGCTGCGCCTGAAGAAAAGGAACGTGGTATCACGATCAATACGGCCCACGTTGAGTACCAAACGGCTAATCGTCACTATGCTCACGTTGATTGTCCCGGTCACGCTGACTATGTTAAAAACATGATCACTGGTGCGGCGCAAATGGATGGCGCTATCCTCGTGGTAGCTGCTACCGATGGCCCTATGCCTCAAACCAAAGAGCACATTCTTCTGGCCCGCCAGGTGGGAGTACCGCGGATGGTTGTTTTCATGAATAAGGTGGACCTTGTTGATGATCCTGAACTTTTGGAGCTGGTGGAAATGGAAATTCGTGAATTATTGACTTTCTACGGTTTTGATGGTGATAATACTCCCATTATTAAAGGTTCTGCAACCGGCGCATTAGCGGGTGAAGAAAAGTGGTTGGCTGCGATAGATGAGCTGATGGAAGCTGTCGATACTTATATTCCACTGCCTCCCCGCCCGGTTGATCAGCCATTCCTTATGTCAGTTGAAGATGTCTTCTCCATTACCGGCCGTGGCACGGTTGCTACCGGTCGTATTGAGAGAGGTCGCATCAAAGTAGGTGAAGCTGTCGAGATCGTTGGTCTGATTCCACAACCACTTGCCTCTGTAGTAACGGGTGTAGAAATGTTCCGTAAACTCCTTGATGAAGGTGAAGCTGGCGATAACGCTGGTCTTTTGTTACGTGGTATTGAGAAAACGCAGATCCGTCGGGGCATGGTAATCTGTAAACCGGGTTCTATCACTCCGCACACTGACTTCAAATGCGAGGTTTACGTGTTGAGCAAAGAAGAAGGTGGACGTCATACTCCATTCTTCCAAAAGTATCGTCCCCAGTTCTATTTCAGAACTACTGACGTAACCGGTGAAGTGGAATTGGCTCAGGGTACTGAAATGGTGATGCCTGGTGATAACACGTCCCTGACTGTAAAGCTGATCCAGCCTATCGCGATGGAAAAAGGTCTGAAGTTTGCGATCCGTGAGGGCGGCCGTACAGTAGGCGCAGGCCAGGTGACTGAGATCTTGAAATAAAGCCCCCGATCCGCCGCAGGCGGACTTTTGGGAAATGATTTAATACTTTTGCAAAGTACTTGGGCGGTTAGCTTAGGTACTTTGTTTTTAAAAACAGATCTTTTTATAATGAGCTCCATAAACCTTTCCTTCGGGAGGGTTGTCCGAAGGACTCCTTCGGAGGAGGGGCTTTCTACGGGTATAGTATAACGGTAGTACAGAGGTCTCCAAAACCTTCAGTCTGGGTTCGAATCCTAGTACCCGTGCCAATTGTAAGTTTAAAAGGGTTCAGGAGTTTACGACCTTTAAGGTTTCAGCAATACGATCTAACACTCTTTGAACTTTTTAAAAACTAATTAAACTTGTTAAACTTGGTATATGCAAAAAATCACGACTTATTTCAGGGAGAGCTACAAAGAACTGATGGAGAAAGTAACCTGGCCAACGTGGACACAGCTTCAGCAGTCCACCATGATCGTAATCGCCGCGACGTTGGTGATCACAGCCCTGGTGGCGGGCATGGACTTCATAACAAATCTTGTATTGAACCAGATCTATAAAATATTTTAATGGAAACAACAAATACATCCAACACACAGCAGGCTGAGAGCAAATGGTATGTGCTTCGGGTTGTAAGTGGTAAGGAAAAAAAAGTAAAAGAATACCTTGATAAGGAGATATCACGCAGCGGATGGGATAAGGTTGTAAAACAGGTGTTCCTGCCGGTTGAAAAAGTATATAAAGTGCAGAATGGGAAAAAGGTGATGCGTGAACGTAACTATTACCCGGGGTATGTGATGATCGAGATACAGGAAGGCAAGCTTTCTGATGACCTTCGTGACACGATCAAGAATACTTCGAATGTTATTCACTTCCTGGGAAAGGAACATCCTATCGCTTTACGCAAGGCCGAAGTAAACAAGATGCTTGGTAAGATGGATGAAATGGCTGAAGCCGGTGGTGTCAGCATGAGCGAGCCATTTATTGTAGGTGAAACGATCAAGATCATCGAAGGTCCGTTCAATGATTTCAATGGCGTGATCGAAGAAGTAAATGATGAAAAGAAGAAGCTGAAGGTTACTGTAAAGATATTTGGCCGGTCAACACCTGTGGAGTTGAACTATATGCAGGTTGAGAAGATCAGCTGACAGCACAAATGATTTGACAGAAAAGCAACCCGGTTTAAGGTTGCTTTTTTAATTTTATGCAATGCTGAGGAAACTATTGTTCCTGCTGATTTATCTTTTTAGCTGGGTGATCTTTTTTGAATTGGCCCGTGTATTTTTTCTTATCTCAACTGCCCAATACGCCAAAGACGTTGCCACGTCATTGAAATTTCAAAGTTTATGGTATGGGTTAAAAATGGATCTCTCGATCGCTGCTTATATTACTTTATTGGTATGCCTTTTTGTTCTTGCTGCCGTATATATTCCATTTTTTAGAAAAAGGATAGTTTATTTTACATACACCGGCATTATACTTTTCCTACTATTGTTTATAACAATTGCTGATGCCGAAAGCTATAAAGCCTGGGGAACAAGGCTGGATTATACCCCTATACGATTTTTATCATCACCGAAAGAAGCAATGGCATCCATTGGTCACCTGCCGGTCATATGGATCATTATCGGGCTATTG
>JAICPX010000246.1 GCA_025929635.1 Chitinophagaceae bacterium | reverse complement strand
GGAGGAGAGCACAAGCACAGAAATGATAGCCACTGCTGCTACAGCCAGTGTTATCCGCAAATTTCTCAGGTTGGTCATAAAATAGTTTTTAATGTTTGTTTAGGGACTATACTAACCCAAATATACGATTGATTTCGTATTTACAAATAGCAGGTAGTAAAAAAAAGAAATTTTAACAATTAGCGGATCATGCCCTTTATGATCTGCGGATCCACTTGATCATTTCTTTCCAGGAAGGTTTCTTACCGTAGAGCAGAATTCCGGTGCGGTAGATCTTGCCTGCAAACCAGGTGGTAAAGACAAAGCCAAGAATAAGCATTGCCATCGAAAGAAATAATTGCCACCAGGGTACTACTTCAGGTACACCTTTGGCAATTCGTCCCATCATTACGATCGGGGATGTAAAAGGGATAATGCTGCCCCAGAACGCCATGGGACTATCAGGATTTTCTATTGATGTACTTAAAATGATAAACCCAAAAACGATAGGCATCATGATTGGAAGCATTAAGGATTGTGCTTCTTGTGGATCTTCATTTACAACGCTGCCGACTGCTGCAAACAAGGAAGCATAAAATAAGTATCCACCAAGAAAATAAAACAGGAAACATGTGATAACAATGCCCCAATTAACTTCAGTTTTAAATGTATCAGTTGCTTTCAGCATTTCAAGAGCCACAGTATTATTCGAACCTCCGGGAAGTTGCTGTTGCGCCTCCTGGATTTGCTGGAACTGTTCCAGGGTTTCAGAAGACACAAAAAGTGGTATAATATTTACCAGGACCAGCAATAAGATGATCCAAAGCATCATTTGTGTTAACCCTACAGCAGCAATACCGAGAATTTTTCCCATCATCAGTTGAAATGGTTTCACCGATGAGATGATCACTTCGGCAATGCGACTTGTTTTTTCTTCCATTACACCCCGCATCACCATCGCTCCAAACACAAACATGGTGATATAAATAATAATACCACAGCCAAAACCAATAATGTAGGGGAGTCTATTGTTTGCTTCCTTACCTGTTTCGAGCTCATTGGTCACTTTGGCTGCTTCCTTGCTTGCATTGCTGATCGAATCAAGTAATTTCCTCTCAATATTTTTTTCCTGCAGCATATTATACTCAATGGCCTTTTCTACCTGATTTTCTATATAGTTCATCGTCTCTATTCCCAACGATTTTTTGGATTCGATAACATATTTTTTTGCCGCAGTATCAGGATTTACTTTCAACAGTCCAGCGTAGCCCTTTGCTTCATAATTGGAAGAATTAACGTCTTTCGGAAATTCAAAAATCAGGAATGATGAGTCGCTTTCAAGATTTTTTTGCAGAAATCCAGGGTCATTTATAACTGCTATTGTTGACTTGTTTCTTGATTTCATGGCAAGAAAAACTGAGCCAATGATAAAGGCTACAATAACAATGGGGAATAAAAAGGTCGATAGCAGGAATGTCTTGTTCCTGACTCTTGTTAAATATTCTCTTTTTATTACAAGCCAGATCTTATTCATAAAATATTTTTAGGCAGTGGTTTCCTGGAATTGACGGGTAAGTGGTGTGCCTTCAACAAGCTTGATAAAAATGTCATTTAACGAAGGAAGCATCTCATTAAAGGAAATGATCCTTGCATCTTGCTGAAGAAAATAGCTCAACACATCATTGGGTTTATGGCCATCCCGTATCTTTACTATATAAGAGTGATCTTTTGTTCCTACCATTTCAAAAGGCGGATTACCGTTTAAGCCGGCCGGTCTTTCTTCAAACCCGATACTAAAAAGGTTCTCCTTGAACTGGTGCTTAACTCCCTTGACCGAGCCATCTAAAATTTTTTTCCCTTTGTTCAACAGAATAATATGGTCGCAGATCTCTTCTACCTGCTCCATTCTATGTGTACTGAAAATAATCGTGGAACCCGATTGTGCCATCTTATAAATCTCATCTTTGATAAGATTGCTGTTTACCGGGTCCAGTCCACTAAAAGGCTCATCGAGGATGATAAGCTTTGGTTCATGCAACACCGTTGTCACGAACTGCAATTTTTGACTCATACCTTTTGACAGGTCTTCAACTTTCTTTACCCACCAGCTCTGCATTTCGAATTTGATGAACCATTCCTTTATTTTCGTCATTGCATCGTTTTTGCTTAGCCCTTTTAACTGGGCCAGGTACACAGCCTGTTCGCCAATTTTCATCTTTTTATAAAGTCCTCTTTCTTCCGGCATGTATCCAATTTTAACCACGTCATTTACCGGGTCAAATCGCTTACCATCAAAAATAATGTGACCTTCATCCGGATAGAAGATACCGGTTATCATCCGAATCAATGTTGTCTTACCCGCTCCATTCGGACCTAGCAATCCAAAAATGCTACCTTTATTTACACTAAAGCTTACGTCATCAACAGCCTTTTGTGTTGCATAATATTTTTTCAGGTTTTGAACTTCCAATAAAGACATGTTTGCAAAATTTCAGTTGCCAAAATTAGGTTGTCGGGCAGCGATCAGGTAAAATAATTGACCGTTGGACAAGATAATTCTTAAAACCGGGTTTCCGACTGATTTTCAATAGCAGCCAGGGCAGCTTTTTCGCCGTCCATTGCTGCGCTGACTATACCCCCGGCATACCCGGCGCCCTCACCACAAGGAAACAGGTTTTTTATTTGGGGATGATGTAAGGTTTCAGAATGTCTCGGAATACGGACAGGCGATGAAGTTCTTGATTCAGTTGCAACAATGACTGCGTCATTAGTGTAGTATCCTTTTAATTTTTTTCCAAATTCTATAAAGGCGGTCTGCAAACGCTCATGAATAAAACCCGGTAGAACGTTCTTCAATAAGACCGACTTGATCCCGGGCAAATAGGAACAACCGGGCAGGGAAGTACTCACCCTATTCTCGCAAAAATCAATTAGTCGCTGTGCGGGTGCTACAAATTTCCCGCCACCGGCGGTAAATGCTTTTTGCTCGGCGTTTTCCTGAAAGCAAACTCCGGCCAGCGGCCCATGGTTCTTATATTCCGATACATCTTTTTCTTCCACAGAGACTACGATGCCACTATTTGCAAATGGATTGTTTCTTTTTGAGGGAGACCAACCATTCACAACAAGTTCATTTTGATTGGTTGAAGCAGGCGCAATGATCCCTCCCGGACACATGCAAAAGGAAAAGACGCCTTTGCCATTCACCTGTTGCACAAGACTGTAGGATGATGGCGGAAGAAAGGTATCCCGGACTGCACAATGATATTGCACCGAATCTATCAACGATTGGGGGTGCTCCACTCTTACACCCAGCGCAAATGGTTTGAATTCAATTGTGATCTTTTTTTCGTTTAACATCACAAAAATGTCCCTTGCAGAGTGACCTGTGGCAAGGACTATGGAGTCTGCCTTAATAATGTCCCCATCAGCGATAATAACTTCAGTAATGGCGCTATTTTCAATTTTAATATCAACTACTTTCTTCTCAAAAAGAAATTCTCCGCCACTGTCAATGATCTGCTTCCTGATAGAAGTAATTATATGTGGTAATTTATTTGTACCGATATGCGGATGCGACTCATAGAGTATCTTATCATCAGCACCGAACTGAACCAGCAAGTTTAAAACGCGATTTACATCGCCACGTTTTGTGCTCCTGGTATATAATTTGCCATCGCTATAAGTACCAGCGCCTCCTTCTCCAAAACAATAATTGCTTTCGGGATTGATGATGCCTTCTTTATTTAAAAGAGCCAGGTCTCTTCTTCTTGATCTCACATCCTTCCCGCGTTCCAGAAGTATTGGTTTGATCCCTTTTTCGATCAATTGCAGTGCCGCAAATAATCCTGCTGGCCCCGCACCAATGATCATGACTTGTCGCCTGGCTTTTGAAACATCGCCAAAACGAATTTTATTCACGTGTCTCTTCTGATACGGTTCGCCGATAAATGCCTCGATTGAAAGATTAATGAAAACCTGGCGACCCCGTGCGTCTATTGATTGTCTTAGAACATTATATCCACTAACTGAATTTATCGCGGCCCCGGCTTCGGAAGCAATTAGTTGATTAATAAAACTATTGTCTGCCGCTTCAGATGGTTTGACTCGAAGTGATATTATTTTTTTCATTTCCCGGCCGGGTAGTTATTCCGGAACACTCACAAAGATTAGCGTTTTTTGATAAAAAAATAGCTGTCATTGCTGACAGCTATCGATAATACTTAGATAACCGATATTCTAGTTAGAAAGCTTCAATTCACTTCTGCGATTCAATGTTCTTCCTTCAGCTGAGGCATTCGAGGCGACTGGTTTTTCTTCACCATAACCTGTAGCGGTTAACCTGCTTGCGTCAATCCCTTTCCTTACCAGGTAATTCATGACGGCTGAAGACCTGTTATCACTCAACCTTTGATTAGACTCATTTGTACCCACATTGTCAGTATGACTTTCAATTGTTAGCTTATAAGAGGGATTATCCTTTAAAATTTGAACCAATTCATCCAGCGGAGCAAGAGATCTTCTTTGCAATTTAGCACTGCCAAAATCAAAGTATATGCTTTGAGCGATCTCCGCCGTTTTCTCCATTATTTCTTCTTTTATTTCGGGACAACCCTGGTTGGATGCAGGACCAGGTTCATCAGGGCAGCGATCAGTAGCATCAGGAACACCATCGTTATCACGATCCGTAATTGGACAACCATCATTCTTTGTTGATCCTGGTTCATCAGGACAACGGTCCTTATTATCCGTAACACCATCTTTGTCACGGTCAGGATAAGGGCAACCATCCAATTCAGGATAACCTGCCATTTCAGGGCATTTGTCCTTATCATCCAATATGCCGTCTTTATCGGTATCGGGTACGGGACATCCCTCATACTTAGCTACACCGGGAACTGTTGGACATTTGTCCCGGCTATCAAAGATTCCATCACCATCGCTGTCTTTATCAACGGGTGGCGCAACTACAACAACTTCTGGTTCTGTCCACGGTTTTGGTTTCGTGAATTTCAAACCAATGGTAAGTTGAAAACCACGGTTGTTCATTGAAACCTCAGGAGCTCTTGTATAAACTTTCTTAAAACCGTGCATATAACGGCCACTTAATACGATATTGTTCCAGGGCCACCATTCCATACCACCTGTTGCCAAACCATCAAACTCTTCAACTTGCTTTGTGATATTAAAAAGGCCGAGCGGATTTTTTTCCCTGGCATATATGATTGCATCAAGTTGCGGACCGGCAAATACACCCAGTTTCCTGCTGATCTTATATTTCAATAACAGTGGAACTGAAAAATAGTTAAGACGCAGGCTTTGTTGTTCATTAAACTCATTCAAAATGTCGCCTCCCATTGATGAATAAAGGAATTCTGGCTGTAATGAGATGGGAGACTTTCCAAAAGGAAAATTTACAAAAGCCCCGGCAACAAAACCTCTGCGAAAATTTGATTCCAGCACTCCCGGGATCTTTCCATTCAATTTCATCCGGGACAAATTCAATCCTGTTTTAATACCAAGTGAGACTTTTTGCTTTTCAGCTGTCGGGGTTTGGGAAGATGATAAAATAGTGATGAATACTGTAATAAATAATAGTACAATTTTTCTCATAGCAGTGTGTTGATTGGGTGCCCTAAAGTAAGGATAAATTCCAATCAAATCAAGAAAGTTTTTTTCATTTCAAAGGTTGTTTGCGACCAATTTAATTAAAAAAATTTCCTGGTCTTTGTCTTTAGTTGAAGGTAAAAGTATCTAACTTGGGATGTTCCATTGTTATGACAAAATCTGCTTTTTACGCGTTATTAGTAGCCACTCTTTTTGCGGTATCGTGCAATACTACTTACAAAACAGAGAATGTACAATACAGTAATTACAGAATACAACAATCACCTTCCTTCAATTTTATTACCGCGCTCATGAGGCCATATGCAGATAGTGTAAAAAAATTAGTAGAGCTGGTAATAGGACATAACGAAACCCAGCTTGAAAGGAAGAGACAGGGCAACACCTTAGGTTACTTCATCGCTGACGCTTATCTGGAAATGGCAAGACAAAGGGTTGATCCGAATATTGATGCTGCATTTATGAATTCGGGTGGAATTCGATTGCCCGACCTGGCGGCCGGTCCCATTACACAGGGAAAGCTGTATGAATTGATGCCATTCGACAACCTGATGGTAATATTACAAATGAAAGGAAATTTGCTGAGGCAATATTTGGATACACTTGCCGCCACTGAAGGGGTGATAGAATCGGGAATGACCATGCAAATTGTCAACAAGACAGCCCAACAGGTCCTGATCGCGGGGAAACCGCTTGATCTGAATGCTGATTATACAATTGTCCATTCAGATTATGTTGCAATTAATACAAATCTTTTGAAAACTATTGATCGCAAAACAACCAGTTACCTGCTCCGGGATGCAATTATTGATTATGTAAAGTTTAATAACAACCAGGGTAAAAAAATTCAGGTTTTGAATACAAACAGGGTTAGTTATGTTAACTAGAAAAAGGTTTCTATATAATAACATGTTGGCTGCGGGCGGTTTAATTGCCGGCCGATCGTTAATAAGTGAATTAATAGTGGAAGAAAAAAGTTATAAGCTTACTGTCTTACATACAAATGATGTTCATAGCCGTCTTGACCCGTTTCCAATGGATGGAGGGGTTAACCAGGGATTGGGAGGTGTGGCTGCAAGAGCTGAGATAATCGAAAAAATACGAAAAGAAGAAGAACATGTGTTGTTATTGGATGCGGGCGATATATTCCAGGGTACAGCCTACTTCAATTTTTATAAAGGCGAGCCTGAGATCAAAGCAATGAGCGCGATGAGATATGATG
>JAICPX010000486.1 GCA_025929635.1 Chitinophagaceae bacterium | reverse complement strand
TTCGGGCTATCGACGATGATGCATCCATGTTACCAGACAGGTTGGAAGAAGCGATCAGCGATAAATTACAAGGCCAGGTAAAATAAAAACAGGATTATGAAAACAAAACCAGGATCAGCATGGAAGATCTGCAGTCGCGGACATAAATACCGGGGTAGCCATTGTCCTTATTGCTGGAGAAAAAATAAATCAAAAAATAAATGAGCCAGGCATTCGTCAGGGAAGAAGATCATCAATGGCTCCATGAGATACCGGGAACGATTTCCGCCCTGGTCAGCTACCTGACAAGGGAAAATAATGGTATTCGTGTATATGAAAAGAGAAAGCTGATGAAGGATGGTTTGGAAGTACATGAAATGAGCAATGGTCTCTCCTATTCCAAAGATGCCCGTGGTAAATGGCAAATTAACTGGTAGTATGTCGTAACACGATTTTCACGAAGTACAAGAATGATTTGTTCCTAACTTTAGGAAAAATGCGATGGAAAACAAAGGTTTGCTTTTTATACCTGACATCAGTGGATTTACCCGTTTTGTAAATGATGTGGAGATCGAACATAGTCGTTTCATCATTCAGCAATTACTTGAAGAGTTGATCAAAGCAAACGATTCAAACCTGGAAATCTCAGAAATTGAAGGGGACGCGATCCTATTTTATAAATTTGGCGAGCCGGAAGGATTGGGAAACTTATACAGGCAGGTTGAAAAGATGTTCCTCGCATTTCATCAATATCTTATCGCCTATGACAATCGCAAAATCTGCCAATGCAAAGCCTGCATATCAGCCGTGGATCTCAGCTTAAAAGTTATCACACACTATGGTGAATTTACTCCACTTAACGTTCGACAATTCAGCAAGCTCATCGGTAAAGACGTGATCATAGCACACCAGTTACTAAAAAATGATATACCGCAGCATGAATACTGGCTGATAACAAAGGACCTGAACAGGCAGCCGGCGGAACTTACAAACTGGATGCAGTGGTACGCCGGCTCAAAGGAGACCAACCGTGGTGAAATAAATTTTTATTATACTCATTTGAGCCCTTTAAAGAAAGATATTCCAAAACCAAATATCGGGGCAGAACTTTCAAAGAAAATTAAGATGCTTTCGGTCTCGAGGGATTATGATATTGATATAAAGACCTTATGTTATACCGTTGTACATTTCGAATTTCGCCACCGCTGGCACGTAGGTATTAAAACCATCGACGAGGTAGAACATTTCCTGCCGGGTATCGGAAGCAGGCACCGGCACGTGCTTGATAATGGAAAGATCGAGCTGATGTACATAAGCAGCTTTAATTATGATCCCGAGGGGAAAACGATATTCAGTGAAACAAACGAAAAAGACAAAAGCGCAATCTCCTTTGTTGCCGAAAAAACAGGAGCCCATTCAAGCAGGCTCACGCTGGAATTTTATCTTCAGCCAAATATTCTAAAACAAGTATTGTTTAATCAGCTCGAAAAAAATAAGAAAAAGCAGGAATTGCAGCTTTCTTTAGAACGCCTTGATAAAGTAGTAACCGAAATGATCGTTCCGCTTGAATTCTGATCAACCAACCACTTTATCGGCAGCTGTTGGAAATATGCGAATCACTTTTACAAAACGCGTTTGATAATATCCATCCAGGTCAGAAGTCGTCACACCTTTTGCTTTGCCTGACGTAGAGTGAATGAATTGCAGATGCCCGTCATCATTACTGGTAACAATACCCATATGGCCTACAACCCGCTTTCCGGGATCAGTTCCGGTAAATAATACAAGATCACCTGGTTTAGCTTCTCCGGATTCAACGGGAGAACCCACATTTGTAAATTCCACGGACGATCTTGGAACCTTAATACCGAAATGATTGGAAACAGCATTGATAAAACCCGAACAATCCAATCCCCTGGCCGGATCGATGGATCCGTACAAATAAGGAGTTCCGGTCAGCGTTTTTGCATATTCCACAAAATCCATTGCCTGTGACAACATCTCAACATTTTGCTCAATAACCTTGTTTGTGACAGGCGCGGTTTGAACAATTGTATCAACCTTTACAACTGCAATTTCGTTTGCAATTTTGTCATTGTCTTTTCCACGAAATGCAAACAATAAAACTAAAAGGCCGATTAAGAGTGTAGAAATTATATATCTCATGTATGTTGATTTAGACTCCCCTATTTTGCAAATACATTGCCGTATCGGGTCCATAAGGATGTCTTAACAAGTCTATAAGATTATTACTTCGAGTCGGAACACAAAAAAAATCGTCCTGTAAAAGCAGGACGATCTTAACAAATTTTATAGCTGTTTTCTTACCTGGGTATATCAAACATTTTTGGGTCAATCTCTTTATTAAACTCAACTTTATTTACTGTAATAGTAATCTCAAAGCCCTGGTTAGACACCGTGGTATAAGGCATCACCAAACCAAAATCTGTCTTTTTGTGATTAGAAAATGTGGTTTCAGCCAATACGTCTTCTCCATTGATATTGCTTGTTGATTGTCTTTTTACCACGTAATAGGTAGTGGGGTCAATGTAATACACCGTTTCCTTACCATCATTAGTAATGAGCTTTATCTTATACGTATTTACCCCGGCTACGTTTTCTCTACCGGCCAATTCAACTTTACTGCCCCTGGTCTTATAATCAAAAAGATCGCCACCAATATACAAAGCCGATTGAGCAGCTTTCACCTGGTCATCGGGTAAAGCCTGGGCATCAGCCATTCCCTGCAGCGGGTTGATCATCCAGCCACCAGTTGGTGTAATGCATTGAACGATGTCTTGCCCATTGAAATTTGACACATTCTTAAACCCTTTTCCAACAAGAAGCGTCGATATGCTGGTGAGTGTGGTCCCCATAACACTAAGGTCTGACTCGACAACCTGGCTCGTTATTTTGCTGATTATCTCCTTGCCTCCAATTGCATCGATGTTCTTTGTCACGATCTCATCGGCAGTTTGTGCTTGTAAGTATGTAAATGGTATAACGAATGCAAGAATAAATACTGAATGCAAAAGTTTCATGATCTATTTATTTATTGTTGATGCTTCAAAGATAAAGGATTCCCTCCCATGGTATAATGATTGTTCCATTTGTTGAAATGAAACAAGGTGAAGACGCGTAGCCTGTTGCCAATAGAGCCACCCTTTTAGCAAGTAAGAAACTTATTGCTTGACAATTTTACCTGAAGCAAGGATGGACGAACCATTGCTTACCTGAACAATATAAATTCCTTTTGAAAAGGTTGAAGCTTCGTTGGTGCCAATGCTGTTGGTCCCCCTGTGAACCGGAATGTTCTTCACCAATTTTTGTTGGCCGGCAGCATAGTGTATGTGCAAAATGCTACATAAAGACTATCACCAGCATTTATTGTATAGTTAATTGAAGTGCGTTATCGACATAAGAATGCCAAAAGAGTAGTTGCTGAATGCAAATGCACAAACAGTTAGCGAAAGAGATAAGGCTAATTTCCGAATCATTGTTTTCAGTCAGGTCCCACTTTTCAGATATTGAATTTCTTCTTTCAATACACCTATATGGAAAGCCGGCGCACACATACCACGATAATCGCCATCACGAAATCGTAAAAATACCAGGCCGGGTGTTAACA
>JAICPX010000324.1 GCA_025929635.1 Chitinophagaceae bacterium | reverse complement strand
CAACCGGATGACCTTTTGTAAAATCTTTGTTTGCCAGGTAACATAAATTATCCCATCTTCGTTGTACGAAAAACTTCGCATTTAAAATTAAAACCTCTAAGCCATGAGAAAGATTGTTTTAGCAATGCTGACCATCACCGCGTTGGTAGTTTCAGCAACGGCTCAAAAAAATGATTGGGATAAGAAAGAAAGAATAGAAGGAAGCGGCAACATGATCACAAAAGATATGCCTGTAAGATCATTTGATCACCTTACTGCCCATGGGGTATTTCACCTTTATCTTTCACAGGGAGATAAGGAGTCGGTAAAGATAGAAGCAGATGATAACCTGGTGGATCTTTTTATCGTAAAAAATGAAGGAACATCACTCGAGATCAGCATGAAAAAAGATGTGAGCATCAACAGCAAGAAGAAAATGAGCGTTTACGTAACATTCAAATCTTTGAAAAGCATGCACCTGAGTATGGTGGGTGGCACTTCATCGAACGAACAGCTAAAATTCTCGGATCTGAAACTCACCAATCAGAGTGTGGGCTCTGTTGATCTTAATATGACGATGCAAAATCTTAACCTCGATAACGGAAGTGTAGGGACATTAAAACTAAAGGGAAGCGCCGATAATGCAGTGATAAAATCGAATAGCGTCGGCAGTATACAAGCTGCTGATTTTGTTGTTCAGAAAATGGATATTGACAACAGCGGTGTAGGCTCCGCAACTGTAAATGCGGAAAAAGAATTAAAAATGTCAGATTCTTTTCTTGGGAAAGTGAATAATAAAGGGAATGCCACAGTCAAAAGAAAAGTAAAGTCTTGATATGAAGTCTGAGGTCGGAAGTCCGAAGTCAGATTTCAGACCTCAGACTTCGGACTTCCGACTTCAGACCTTGGACTTCCGACCTCAGACTTCTTTCTCTCCAGAATACTCCAGTCACTTGCTTCAGCTATAATAGTATTGCTTAGTCTTCCAAGTCTATCGATCTCCATTTCCACGACGTCACCATCTTTCAACCATTGTTCAGTATAATTCGGATCATTGAGTTTTCCTGTTCCATTCAATTCCAGGAAACAACCTGTTCCCACAGTACCGCTGCCTATCACATCACCCGGAAACAGATCAACTCCATAAGAAGCTCTTTCAATGATCTCAGCAAATGTCCAGTCCATATCAGCCAGTTTGCCTTCACTCACTTGTACGCCATTTACCCAACACTTCATTGATAAATTCCAGCTTTTTCCAACATGACCTTCTTTACAGGGCACCACCAAGTCTTCGAGTTCCTCTAACGTAACCAACCAGGGCCCGATCGCTGTTGAAAAATCTTTTCCCTTGGCAGGACCAAGATTCAACATCATTTCTTCCATCTGTAATCTTCTTGCGCTAAAATCATTCATGATCATCAGTCCAGCAATGTATTCATCAGCTTCTTCGGCCTTGATATTTCTTCCATGTTTGCAAATAACGATGGCCGCTTCCAGTTCAAAATCCAGTCGCTCAAAATGATCAGGCATGCAACGCACATTCCCTTCGCCTTGTATGCTGTGATGATTGGTAAAATAGAAGACAGGATATTGATCAAACTCCGGTAACATCTCCGCCTTACGATTTCTTCTTGCCGCCGCCACATGCTGACGAAATGCATAACCATCACGACAGGAAGTTGGAAAAGGAACCGGTGCCAGCAGGTGCACTTCACTCAACAACATTCCTCTGCTGCTGAACCTTTCACCCTCACGAAGCATGAGCTCACCGGCCTGGGCAACCGGGAATGAATCAGCCCAGTAGTTTAAAAACAATCCCATGCTGTTTGGCAGGTCAGGATGCAGTACTTCCATATCATACACCTTATCGTCGATCAAAACACCAAGCCTGTCATGCTCTTCCTGCAAAAAAGAAACTAGTTTCATTGGATAGATATTTAGTGTCGCAAGATAAATTTTATTATGATGTCGGCTGTCGGAATTCTATTGAGCTTCCGTTGCGACGCGTAGCCTGCAATGAGCGAAGTGAAGTGTTCATCTTTTGTAATTCTTATCATCCTCTTCGTGAGACGTGAGGCGTGAGAATATTTCTTACTCACGTTTCACGACTCACGACTGACGATCATACTCCCGCAATTCTCCTCTTATACTCAGCCAGCGCTTCTTCCAGTCTTTCTTTAGCAGTAGTGTCTCCCGGTACATTATGGGAGGGATGAATTAAAAGTTTTACACCACGGTCAGCCAGTATTTCAGCCACTGTTGTCACGGTCATCCACACTGCCGTTACAAATGCGACAGTCGATACGGGTCCAACTTTATCAAAATGATTTTTTAACGGAACACTTGCATCCTCTATCGGTACGCAAGTGTCTACAACAAGATCGGCCAATTCAAAAATGTTTGTACCGCTGCTGTGTCTTGATCTTTTTCCTCCTGCTTCTTTTGCTGAGCCATACACGATCACTTTCATCCCTTGTTTTTTTGCTTCCAGCACCACATCAATATTCACTGCATTGATACCCGTATGTGAGAATACCCACATACAATCCCGGTTATCAAAATTGTATCCTTTCATGATCTCTGTGCCATAACCTTCCACTCTTTCAAGGAAAACAAAATTTTGAACACTCATCCCGCCAACAATATTTGTAAAAAAGGTCAATGGCAATTCGATCATTGGGTGAAAGCCAACAAAGCCACCAATTCGGGGATACATTTCTTCGATAGGTAATGTTGCATGACCGCAACCGAATGTGTGTACCCAGCGTTCAGCCTGTATTGTATCCGCCATTATTGTTGCAGCCTGCTGAATTTTTTCCATTTGTGTTTCTTCAATAGTATCCATTATGGTTCTTGCATTCTGCAGCCATGTTTTCGCCAGCATATCTTTTACATTTTAACTTTTGATGAAATGGTTTTTTTTATTAATATTATTTGAACGATCAGACAGGCAATAACACACAATAACAAAACCGGGAGTTGTTTGGTGCCATACTTATCCGAGATCAAACCAAAGGAGTAATTAATAAGAGTATTGCCCGTTAGTGCGATTACAAAGGCAATGCTGAATGCCGTGCCCGAAAGCTGTGCATATATATGCCCGATATAACTCAGTATAACAGGAAAACTTGCTGCAAAGCCCACGCCGAGTATCACCAATGCAATTACCGACTGAATGTGAGAATCAGTGAATAGCAAAAGAAAACCACCTGCAACAGCCAATGAAAGCGAGATTACCATTATAACAAAAGAAGAAATATTCTTCAGGAGCTTTCCCAACAACATCCTTGTTATCGTCAATCCCCCCAGGTAGAATGTCAAAGCATACAATGAATCTTCTTTTGAAAAGCTAAGATCGTTTTGAAAGAAGGTTGTCGTCCAGTTGTTTATTAAACTTTCGGCGCCACTCTGAAAAAAAAGAAAAAAAGATGTCAGCAACAAGGCGGGTTGTTTCAATAATTTTATTCCCTCTTTAACCGGGAATCCCTGGTGATGTTTTGGAAGCGGAAACCTGATCGTGACGAAGTAGGCGGCTGCAAATAATAACAAAACGCCAACTGAAGAAATTATATAGGGATAGTCAAATCGTTTTGATAAAATACCAAGTAGCAACGGCATTCCCAGCGCACCAATTCCAAAGAAAGCGCCGAGCAAACTCAGGTTAGCGCCTTTATTTTCTTCACTGATGTCTGAAACAACTGCATTGGTAGCCCCGTTGATCACGCCGCCGGAAAAGCCCAGGAGAAAAATGGAAACCTGTAACAGGAAAAAAGAGTTGGCAAAAGCCAAGCCTTCAAAGGCAATTATCATCAGCAGCGTAGTAATAATAAACATCAGTTTATAACCATACCTGTCTGCAACAGGACCAAATACCAACGAACCTGCGATGATACCAATAGGAAGAATAGAAGCCAGGCTACCGGAAGCTATTTTGGTGAGCTGGAATTTTGAAACAAGCGATGGCAAAATAGAGCCCAATGTAATGAGCATGATCCCGAATAATAAGAGCCCGATACATGCGGCAATAAAAACCTGGTTGCGTTTGTACATTATTTGATTATAAAATTTAGTCTTTCATTGCAAGCCAACCTGCTCCGTATAGGCCGGCATCATTCCCTAATGCCGATCCTTCCAGCTTCACCTGCTGAATACTTATCGGCTGCGCCCATTTTTTAGCTTCTTTGTAAATCTCATCCAGGAACTTTAGTGCTGGTCCAAACACACCGCCACCAAAAATTATTTTTTCAGGATTGAATAAGCTGACAAGATTAGCGACAGCCATTCCCCAGCACTCTATAGAATTACGAATTATTTTTTTTGCCAACTCATCTCCGTTTTCATAGGCGTCAAAAACATCCTTTGCTGAAAGCTCCTTAGGAACTATCTTTTTTAAAAGAATTTTGTTATCACCCATCATTTCTTTGGCAATTTTTGCTATGCCTTCACCAGACGCATTGTATTCAAAATCCCCGCATGAAATATACTTTTCTTTAAAAGGCCTGTCCAATCCCATCCAGCCAATGGCGCCCGCAATATCATTTGATCCACGCAACACTTCATTATTCACCAAAATGCCTGCACCAATACCGGTACCTACGGATAAAAAAATGGCATCACTACAACCTCTTGCATTTCCTTTCCATACTTCGCCAAGAATATAGCAGGCCCTGTCACTGTCGATTTTGACCTTGATATTCTTATTGCTGATTGAATTTTGTAGTTCCTCCTGCAGCGGATAATCATACCATTCCGGGATATTGGGGGCCCAAACCGTTCCTGTTTTTGCATGAGCAATCCCGGGGACACACAGACCTATGGCATCGACTTTTTCATTGATGGACGCGGCCTTATTCAGGATTTCATTTGTGGTATTTGCTATCAACTGTCCAACTTCTTTTCCCTCTCTTTTATCCAATGCGTAGTGTGATTTGAAAACAATGTCTCCGGGAGAACTGAATAAGGCAGCCGCGAGTTTGGTGCCACCAAGATCAAGTGCGATAACAGCCATAAGCAGTATTGGGTGATTAAGATAAGTCAGAAACTTCAATTAAACTTATTTGTATCTTGACAAATAAAATTTTTCATGTACCGGTGGTTATTTATCATAATACTATTTGGATTCTCTGGAAATAAAGAAAATGAATCTGCGTGGATACGCATCAATTTACTAGGCTATCAACCTAATGGTGTAAAGGTTGCAGTTTGGTGCAGCAAGGATCAATTGACAATTAACAATTGGCAACTGGTAGAGGCTAAAACAAATCAGACAGTCTTTAAGGCCAATGCCGGAAAAGCTTTTGGAGCTTACGGACCATTTAAACAAACGTACAGGTTAAATTTTACCTCATTTAAAAAACCAGGAAGATATTATTTGCAAGCCGGCGGAGCTAAGTCTCCTGAATTTGAGATAGGGGAGGATGTTTATAAAGGTGCAGCCGACTTTTGTTTGCGTTATATGCGGCAACAGAGAACCGGTTTTAATCCATTTTTAAAAGATAGCTGCCACACACATGATGGTTATGTTTTGTATGGAGAAAAAGCAGGTATAAAAGATAGTCCAAGAATTGATGTTGTCGGCGGATGGCATGATGCAAGTGATT
>JAICPX010000505.1 GCA_025929635.1 Chitinophagaceae bacterium | reverse complement strand
TACTTTTCAAAGCGTTTCCGGACCATCATTGGAGTTTCGCCAAAGAAATACAGGGCA
Source organism: Chitinophagaceae bacterium (assembly GCA_025929635.1). Taxonomy (GTDB): domain Bacteria; phylum Bacteroidota; class Bacteroidia; order Chitinophagales; family Chitinophagaceae; genus VBAS01. The sequence continues at coordinate 3,366 of JAICPX010000505.1, read as the reverse complement.
TTAAAGAAAAGTGAATAGCCTAGAGAGAAGCTCTTTTTGTTACATAAAAAGGAACTTCAAAATTCCCTTTTGCGTCGGAAAGGATCAATTCCGCTGCTTTTTTACCCATAAACTCAAAATCTGTTGATAGCGTTGTTATGCCATTCAGAAGAATTTTTTTCAATGGAGTTTCATTGTAAGAAATAACGCCAACATGTTGTCCGACCTTAAGTTTTGTAACCAGTATCTTTTCAAGTAATTTGACAAGATCCTCTTCCATCAGGCTGATAAATACATCTCCTTCTTTGATGGGTTCGTTGCCTGCATCGTGGATCAATTTATAATCAAATGCATATTGCCGGCAAAATTTATAGAAGCCTTTTAAAATTTCCTGGGGATGATACGTGTATTCAGGAAAAATGATCTTTATATTAGTGTATTTGCTTAACGGCTCTCTTAATTGTTCCAGCGAAGCATAAATATCTTTCTCAAAGTTCTCGTAAATGGCAGCATAGCTGCCATCGACGCCTGGTACAAGTTTATCCAAAAGGATCAACCTGTCTTTAGGGATGGTATTGATGATCTCATGCGCATTCTCTCCTCCGTCTAAAAAATGAGGAATGATAACGTAATGAGTATAATCGTTCTTACTTTTTTCAATAAGTCGTTTGAAAATGGCGAAGTCATTATTGTAAATATAAAAATCGATAGAGGCCACTCCACTCAAAGCTGCCGCAAATGCATCGTAAATGATCTTTTTGTGAGGACTCAACTTATTAAAAAGCAAAAAGATCTTTAGGTGCTGACCAACTTCCGTGGTTTTTACAAAATAACCTTTACCGGGTACTGAGCCGAGCACGCCAATTTGCTTTAAATGTTTGTATCCTTTTTCCGCAGTGTCCCTGGAAATTTCAAACTCAAAACTCAGTTCATTGATAGAAGGAAGCAGGTCATCCTTAACCAGCTTTCCTTCCCCGATCATTTTGATAATAGAATTTGCTAATTGCAGGTACTTTGGAGTAGCCGAATAATAGTCAATAAACAAGTACTGAAATATCGGGTTCTTTTTAGCCATTGCAACCGTTAAAGTAAGTAAGATTTCGAATGATCCAAAGCTAACAAAAAAAGAGGTATTGGCTTGAATTTCATAGGGATTAGCACCGTCAAAATCATGGTCCATTTTGCCGACAGTCCATGACGGTAGCCTTATGGTCAATTAATATTTTTACCTTCTCCTATCTTGCCACTCTTAAACTAACAACGAATGCAGGTCATATTAGGCGTTATTTTTCATTTCATAGGCGGTTTTGCGTCCGGTAGTTTTTACATACCATACAAAAAAGTAAAGGGATGGCATTGGGAAAGTTATTGGATCGTTGGCGGACTTTTTTCATGGCTTATAGTACCACCTTTAGCAGCCTTTTTGACCATCCCCAATTTTATGGAGATCATCCAGGGGACCTCAGGCAGGATATTAGGGCTTACCTATTTATTCGGTGTGCTTTGGGGTATTGGCGGATTGACCTACGGTTTGGGTGTTCGTTATCTCGGTGTTTCACTTGGCAGCAGCATCATTCTTGGATTATGTATGGTGTTCGGTGCATTGATACCAGCTATATTTTACGATTTTTACCCAGTGGAAGGTAAAGACACTTTTAGTGATATGATCAGTTCGAGTTGGGGTGTTACGGTTTTAGTTGGACTTCTCGTTTGTGTGATTGGTATTATTATTTGCGGCAAAGCCGGTGTGATGAAGGAGAAACAGTTGCAGGCTGCAGGTACTGACTCACATGGAATGGATGTAAAGACAGAGTACAAATTTGGGCTTGGTATTTTTGTTTCAATTGTTTCAGGTGTACTAAGCGCATGTTTCAATTTTGGTTTGGAAGCAGGACAGGAATTGGGAATGGTCGCCAATGAAGAATGGAAAACAGATAACCCGGGAGAAGGTGAATTTTTATTCCGTAACAATGTTATTTATGTTGTATTGCTATGGGGTGGTTTGACCACCAATTTTATCTGGTGCATGATATTGAATGCCCGGAACAGGTCCTTTGGTGATTATACCAATAAAAGGACGCCACTACTTTCCAACTACATATTTGCTGCATTGGCAGGCACTACATGGTTCCTCCAGTTTTTTTTCTATGGCATGGGAGAAAGTAAATTAGGTAATGGGCCAAGTTCATGGATCCTGCACATGGCATTTATCATTCTGGTTGCTAATATGTGGGGACTTGTGTTGAAAGAATGGAAGGGTGTAAACAAAAAAACAATCACAACAATAGTACTGGGTATCATAACTATTCTTTTATCTGTATTGCTTGTAGGTTATGGTAATTCTTTAAAATAAGACCCCGGCACTTAAAGGCAGAAATTCCGGGGGGAAATAAATGTTGAACAAAAAATTTTGAGTTATGGAAACTTCGATCAGGGAGAAAAAACAGTCCCCTCCGGTGGCTGGGGGATTTAAACATGTAAGTTATTTGTGGGATGATGCAAAAGCTGCGACAATTGCTGGTGATGAAGTGGCGTTGTTGGTTTATCGTTCCAATTTATTAGGCGCCGATCTGCGCTTAACGAATTATGGCGGAGGGAATACCTCGTGTAAAGCAACGGCAAAAGATCCTTTGACGGGAAAAGATGTAGAAGTGATGTGGGTAAAAGGAAGCGGGGGTGACCTGGGGACAATGAAGCGTGGCGGTTTGGCAGCTTTGTATGTTGACAGGCTAAGAGCTTTAAAAAATATTTATCGGGGTATTGAACATGAGGACGAAATGGTAGAGCTTTTCAATCATTGCATTTATGATCTTGCGTCAAAAGCTCCTTCTATTGATACACCCTTGCACGGCTTTCTTCCGTTCAAGCATATTGATCACCTGCATCCCGATGCCGCGATTGCGATTGCTGCAGCAAAGGATGGTAAAAAGATCACCCAGGAATTATTTAATGGAACAATAGGTTGGGTAGAGTGGCAGCGCCCGGGTTTTGATCTTGGATTGAAATTAAAAAAGTGTTTAGATGAAAATCCCGGCATTCGTGGTATCATGCTTGGCTCACATGGTCTATTTACCTGGGGCAATACGGCTTATGAAAGTTATATCAACACACTTGAAGTGATCGAACGCTGTGCCCAGTACCTTGAAGACAACTATGGTAAAAAGCGTGCAGTATTCGGTGGACAAAAAATTGAATCATTACAAAAAGACGAACGATTGAAGAAGGCTGCACAAATTGCACCAACACTGAGAGGCTTCTGCTCTGGTGATCTTTTTAAGAACACCCCTTCGGGGGGCAGGGGGGCCGGAATGATCGGTCATTTTACCGATGATGACAGGGTGCTTCAATATATTAACTCTAACGATCTTGAAAGATTGGCGCCATTAG
>JAICPX010000051.1 GCA_025929635.1 Chitinophagaceae bacterium | reverse complement strand
TTGAAGGTTTGATTTGGCAGCTGCATTGGTGAATGCATTATTATCTACATTCTCTGCCCATTCATCAGCGGCCACCACATTCTTTATATCATAATGACCCGGTCCATTTCTTTCAACACGGCTTGCCCAAAAATCTGCGGTTGCTGATAAGATCGGGTAACCTCTTTCTCGTAGCCATTGTTTGTCCTGTGTAACAGCATAATAATTCCATGCAGCAATACCCACACATGCCGTGATATGATGTTCAAATGGTCCGCTCAATGCCCAGACAGGAGTTTCTTCCACTCCGGTTTCGGCACTTTCCCATGGATACATGGCGCCTTTATACCCTTTACTAAATGCATTTCTTTTTGCGGCATCTAGACGTTGAAAACGATATTCAACCAGGCTCTTTGCAATTTCCGGGTGCAAAACAAGAATTGCAGGATACATCCATAATTCAGTGTCCCAAAAAACATGACCATTATAGCCAAGACCACTCAATCCCATTGGTGAGGGAGATAATGCAGTGCCTTCTCTTGAAAAGGAATACAAATGATACAACATGCTATGAACATCCTGCTGACTTTGCGGATCACCTTCAATTATAATATCGCTTTTCCATAATTCGTCCCATGCTTTTGTATGGAAATTCAACAGCCGGTCCCTGCCTTCCAGTTTGGCAAATATGGTTGCTCGTTCGGCTTCATTTAACGGATCATCATGGTGAGCAGAAGTAATAGATGAACCTGCAAGTGAAAACCGATAGGCTTCCCCCGATCTTAATTTCCTTGTGAATTTCATCAGGTGCATATTGTTGTCCCACATTTCGTGGATCACCCTTGGCTCATGGCCGTGTTGTTCGCTAAACAGGAATGTATTGCTTGCGCACATCAGCAATTTCCCGGTTGGGCTTTTTGCCGAAGAAGTAAGCAGGCTGATCACAACATGCGGTCGGTCAATTTCATTATAATAATTCTGTACGTCTTTCAATGCATCGGGAGATTCCATCACACTTGCACCTGTCATTGTAAAATCCTTTTTTGCAGTAACCGTAACGTCCATCAATACAGTATACGGTAAATGACGAAGAGAATAATAAGTATATGACACCGATGCTTTGTCAGTGAAATCAAACGTCGTCGTGAATGAAGCTTTCTTCATATCCAGTTCCTGCTGCAAGTTAGAAGCGGACCTGGCATCAATGCGTTTTCCATCGATCTCCAGGTACATGTTCAGCAGGTTGAAGCTTCTTAAAAAATTGCTGACTCTCCCACGTCCATAAAGATCATAGGCACCGGCAAGTACAACATCTTTTACTTTGAAAGGTTCGGGAGAAGAAACGATCCCGATCATACCGTTCGCGACAGTGACGCCATAATAGTTAGCAGGATCAATTTTTTCCGCCTTTAATTTCCAGGCATCCTGGCAAAAACAGATCGCCGGGGCCAGGAGGAAGGCCAGTTTCAGTAGAACTTTTCTTGTCATATGGCTTTATAAATTATTGTTTTATAATTATTAGGGCTGCAAAAGACGGGCTTGCCGCAAGCAAGCTAAAAAAATCAATTTGAATCCGGCTATTTTTATTATACAAATGGCCTCCGGTATATTATTAAAGATAGCCTAGCTAAAGACCGGGACTGACAAAAATTATTTGCGGGGAAATAAAAAATCTCTAACATTGTGTGCTTATAACACATTAGGTTCAACCATTATTAAATAAATTAACTACTGCTTATGTACTGCGAAAGATTGCTTAAAGCGATTGTTTTGCCCTGCCTGTTGCTTCTTTCACTAACAGGTTTCTCACAGGAAAAAATAATCTCGGGTAAGGTTACTGATCCAAACGGAACAGGTATACCCGGTGTGTCGGTTACTGCGAAAGGTAGCCCTGTCGGCACTCAAACAGGAACAGACGGAACTTTCAGACTATCTGTTCGTTCTTCGGTAACTGTTCTTATATTCTCTTCAGTTGGATTTGCTACACAAGAAGTTTCAATTGATGGAAAATCAACCGTGGATGTTCAGCTTGCTATTTCCAATGCTACGTTGGGTGAAGTGATCGTGTCAACCGGATATGGAACGGCAAGGAAAAAAGATTTGACTGGTTCGATTACTCAAATTTCTGCAAAGGATTTTCAAAAAGGGCCACAAACTACACCACTTCAATTGATACAGGGTAAGGTACCGGGTGTACAAATATCAACCGGTAATGGTATGCCGGGTGCTGGTATTTATATACGGATCAGGCAGGGTGCTTCATTGAATGCAAGCAATGATCCTTTGATCGTTGTTGATGGAGTACCGCTCGAAAGTGGCGGTATATCTGGCGTTGCGAATCCCCTCGCGTTATTAAATCCTAATGATATCGAGAGCATGAATATCTTAAAAGATGCTTCCGCAACAGCAATCTTTGGTAATCGGGCTTCGAACGGTGTGATCATCATTAATACAAAAAAAGGCCTTAGCGGTCGATTGAAAGTTAGCTTCAATAGTACAACGTCCTTATATACGGTTACAAAAACTGCGGACGTGTTAACGGCAGATCAATTCAGAGACGTTGTGAATGCGCAAGGGAACGCTGCCCAAAAAGCTTTACTGGGAACTGAAACTACAAATTGGCAGGATCTTATTTATAGGGATGCTATCTCATACGACAACAACATCAGTTTTACCGGTGGTATAAAAAAACTTCCCTATCGTTTATCACTTGGTTATTTAAACCAGGATGGTATTTTGAAAAATGATAATCTTCAAAGAGGTACAATGGCAATCAATCTAAATCCCAAGCTTTTGAAGAATCATTTAAGCATTGATATAAATATGAAGAATTCTGTCAGCCGAAGCAAGTTTGCTAACCAGGGGGCTATTGGTGCAGCAGTTTTCTTTGATCCAACACAACCTGTTTACAATCCCGACCGACCAGATTTTGGTGGCTATTGGGAATGGGAAGACCAAAACGGAAATCCAAACACTTTAGCACCGAAAAATCCTTTGAGCTTACTTAACCAGACAAGAAATATTGGAACTACATACAGAAGCATTGGAAATGCCCAATTTGAATATAAATTCCATTTTCTTCCTGAGTTAAAAGCCAACCTCAATCTTGGATATGACGTTTCAAAAGGGTCGGGTACGTCAAGAACTCCAGCGACAAATGCATCATCATTTTTTAACCAGGGTAGTCAAAGCAGATATATGCAAAAAAGATGGAATTATCTTTCTGACATCTATCTGAACTACGCGAAGAATTTCAACAAACACCGTGTAGACGCCACAGCTGGTTATGGATGGCAGGATTGGACTGTTTATAGCCCGAGTTATCCTGTTATTAATGGAACTGGTGTTATTCCAGCCGGTACTCCTTCTAAATCACAGCATACTTTGCTTTCAATGTTTGGTAGAGTGAATTATGGATTTGATGACCGATACCTGCTAACAGGAACTATCAGGAGAGATGGTTCTTCACGTTTTAGTGAAGCGAATCGCTGGGGTTGGTTCCCTTCCGCCGCATTTGCCTGGAGAATCAGTCGTGAATCATTTATGATGGATTCAAAAACTTTTTCTGACCTGAAACTAAGAATTGGATGGGGTATTACAGGACAGCAGGATATTGGTGGAGACTACCCCTATCTTGCTAGGTATACCTTAAGTGATAGTAGTGGAATGTATCAATTCGGAAGTAACTATTATTTGTTGCTCCGCCCGGAAGGATATGATGAAAACCTGAAATGGGAAACCACCGAAACTTATAACGCAGGACTTGATGTTGGCTTATTTAATAATCGGGTTTCATTTAGTGTAGATGTTTATTTTAAGAGGACGAAAGATCTGATCGCTGAGATCTCGGTTCCTGCGGGCTCTAATCTCACCAATAAGATCACAACTAATGTAGGTAATATTGAAAACAAGGGGTTAGAGTTTACGATCAATGCATCGCCGGTACGTAACAAGGATTTTACATGGGACTTTGCCTATAATTTCACTTACAATGAAAATGAGATCACCAATCTTAGTAAAGTGAAAGATGCCAGTGCGATCGGTAACCAGGTAGGAAACATTAGCGGGGGGGTGGGCAATTATATCCAGATCCATACGGTTGGTTATGCCCCCTACACGTTTTACGTTTATAAACAGGTATATGATCAAAATGGTAAACCAATTGAAGGTGTGTTTGTCGATCTGAATAAGGATGGTGTTTCCGATGATAAGGATAAATACCGTTATAAAGACCGGCAACCTAAATATTTTATGGGGTTAAGTTCACAGTTCGGGTATAAGAAATGGTCATTGAGTTTTGCCGGAAGAGCCAGCTTTGATAACTACATGTACAATAATTTTCATTCCACCAGTGGAGTTTATCAAAACTTCAGCTTTTCAAATTATCTCGCGAACGTAGCAAGCGATGTATTGTTTACGCAGTTTGCTACACCGAGACTCTGGTCAGATTACTACGTGGAGAACGCATCATTTGTAAGGTTGGATAATGTTAACCTTGGATACAATGTTGGTAAGATCGGAAAGAATACTTTATTAAGAGTTTCTGCCAATGTCCAGAATGTATTTGTGATTACCAAGTATTCAGGTCTTGATCCTGAAATACCCGGTGGTATTGATAATAATTTCTATCCAAGACCACGTACATATTCTCTTAGTTTTAATCTTGATTTCTGATCTCAAAAAACTGATTTATGAAAAATAAATTCTTTAAAATTATTTCATTAGCGATACTGGTTTTGTTCGTGACCAGTTGTACCAAAACACTTGACCGGAAGCCATTCTATGATGTGACATCGGCCAATGTTTATGCAAACTTTAGTAATTATAAATCTATTCTTGCCAAGCTATACGCGGGATTGGCCGTAAGCGGACAACAAGGCCCAAGTGGAAGGCCTGATATTTTTGGAATAGACGAAGGCTTCTCCAGCTATTTACGCCAATACTGGCAATTACAGGAATTAGCATCTGATGAAGCAGTAATTGGCTGGAATGATGGGACCATTAAAGATCTTCACAACATGACGTGGACTGCATCAAACGAGTTTATCCGGATGATGTATGACAGGATATTCTACCAGGTATCACTTTGCAACGAATTTATTAGAGAAACAACGGACGATAAGTTAGCGGATAGGCGTATTACCGGTTCTGATCTTGTTGAAGCAAAGAAATTCCACAACGAAGCTAAATTTTTGAGGGCCTTAAGCTATTATCATGCAATTGATATGTTTGGAAGTGTTCCGTTCGTGCTGGAAACGGACCCGATCGGTTCTTTTTTCCCAACACAAACGTCAAGAGCCAGTTTGTTTGCGTGGATTGAAACCGAATTGAAGGCACTTGAGTCATTACTCACACCGGCAAGACAAAATGAATATGGAAGAGCTGACCAGGCTGCTGTTTGGATGTTGCTGGCAAAGCTTTATCTGAATGCAGCCGTGTATACAGGTACGGCAAGACATAGTGATTGTATTACCTATTGCAATAAGATCATCAATGCAGGATATACGCTGGCTTCAGAATACAGGTTGAACTTTCTTGCAGACAATAATACTTCGCCTGAAATGATCTTCACTGTATCATTTGATGGTCTGCGAACAAAATCCTGGGGTGCCATGACATATCTTGTTCATGCTCCGGTTGGTGGCAATATGAATCCTACTTTATGGGGTATCAACGGTGGTTGGGGTGGCTTACGTACAACCAAAGCGATCGTGAATCTTTTTCCAAGTACAACCGGTACACCGGATTCAAGAGGCATGTTCCATACCAGTGGTCAGAACCTTGAGATCGTCGACATTTCGCAGTTTACTAATGGCTATCCTATTACTAAATACAAAAATCTTACATCCACCGGTGCGAAAGGGTCAGACCCCGATGGCAATTTTCCTGATACTGATTTTCCTTTGTTCCGCTTGGCAGATGTTTATTTAATGTATGCTGAATGTGTACTGGCGACGAATGCTGATAAAACAACTGCGCTTACATATATCAATGCCTTGCGTCAAAGAGCTTATGGTAATTCTTCAGGGAATATCACGGCAACCGATCTTACTTTGGATTTCCTCCTAAAAGAAAGAGCAAGAGAATTGAATTGGGAAGCGCATCGTCGGCAGGACCTGATCCGTTTCGAAAAATATCCCGGCTTTGCCGGATTCTATACGGGCAGCGCTTATGTGTGGCCATGGAAAGGTGGAGTCGCAGGAGGCGTTGGTGTAGGCAGTCATCGTACATTGTACCCGATACCATCAACAGATATTGGTGCGAATCCTAATCTTGTTCAAAATTCAGGCTATTAAAAATAAAATTCAATACTGTCCAGATAATCATCCGGGCGGTATCACAATCTAAATAAAAACATTATGAGAACATGGTTAAATAAAATACTGCTGATGGGAGTTGCCGCACTCATATTTTCATCTTGTGAAAAAGATGAGGTCAAAGCGGTGCTTACAACAGGAACTGCTCCGTCACTGACGTCGTCAGCTACCACACTGGTGTTGCAGCAAGCCAATGCCAATAATGATGCCGTGAAATTTACTTATACGACGGATGCAAGTTTTGGATTTGATGCGGCAGTTACATATGCCTTGCAAATTTCAAAAGGTGGGACAAGTTTTGCAAGTGCAACGACAACTGAAGTCGCATTAAGCAAGACAACACCATTGGAAAAAACATTTAAAGTTGTTGATTTCAACAGGGAACTATTAAAGATCATTCCCTATGGAGCTGCCACGCCTATAGAAGTAAGGGTGAAAGCAAGTGTTGGAACCTCGGCGCCTCCCATTTATTCCAACGTGGTAACGATCACTGCCACTGCCTACAGGGACCTGATTGTCTATAGCTATCCAAATTCATTGAATCTTGCCGGTAATTTCCAGGGATGGAGTCCCGGCTCAGCTCCGCAGATTGTGAATCAAAATAACGGTGGCCATAACGGTCATGAAGGATATATCATTTTTAACGCAGCAACTCCTGAATTCAAAATGGTGAAGGGCGATAACTGGGGCGCTGGTGATCATGGAGATGCAGGCAGCAACATTACAAATCCAAATACCGGTGGTGGATCCTTAACTTCCAATGGAGGAAGCAACCTTAAATTACCTTCCGGTGGCGCCGGTCTCACCGGTTATTATCGTGTCAGGGCAAACACAAGCAATCTCACGTGGAGCTATGATAAAATAGATAGATGGGGAATCATTGGTGAATTCAATGGATGGGGTAGCCCCGACGTGGCTATGAATTTTAACGCAGCGACCGGTGTTTGGTCTATTACCAGGGATATGCCGGTTGGTAAATTTAAGTTCCGGGCCAATAATGATTGGGCAATCAATTTTGGAGATAATAGTACTGTAGATTTTAAACCGGACTATGGCGGAGCGGATATTTCAATTACGGAAGCGGCCAATTATACAATTTCTCTTGACCTGAGTGCAGGCGGTAATTATGTTTATACAATCAAGAAGAATTAATGAAATAACATAAGCAGTCAGTCATTAATTTGGTTTGTACCGTCTCGCCCCAGGCGAGACGGTTTTTTTATTGTCGTTTCAAAATGACAAGCAATTGAGTCTGAAAACGCAGTTCAGCAATTAAATTGTAAACAGTCAATAATTCTTATGAATCGTAGAATCACTATAGGATTTCTGCATTTGAGGATTAATTTTGTACCCAATTACTGAACGAACTATTCAGCAGTAGTTTTTCTTTTAAAATCCATTCTCCTCGAACAACCACCAACAAAATCCGTTTTAATATTTTTTAAACACCCTTTGTATGAAGACAACACGTACCCTTGGCCTGTTCATGGCATTTGCTAGCATTCTTTTTATTTCCTGTACAAAAACTGACCAGTTAGAAACTTCGGAGAAAAACATTGTGCTTGTTAGTGACGGAGCACCCATCGAACTGCCCGATTGCTGGTCAACCTGCATCAACCCCGAAGGCCCTTATATTGAGGGTTCTGGTTCAAAAACACAGAATTGGGGTAATGCATCAAACCCGCACTGGAAAACGGTGAACTGGGTTGCTTACAATACCCCAACCTCATTGATAGTAAAAGTTACTTTTACTCATAGCGGAGGCAATACTTCAAATACAGTTAGCACTACTGCTTTTGGATCTACTCAGTCAGTAACTACGCTAGCGAGCGGATCAACTGCTACATTCACTTTTAATTTACCTAATGATTGGAGTGCATGTGATAATGTTCCATTCTCCATTTACCAGGAAGGACAAAATTCTCCCATGAATTTGTCATGTTCATACAACCTTTATGGCGTTTGTGCTGAAGCTGATGAGTGTATTACGTCTTTCACGGGTGAAGCAATTTCATGTGGCACTCAGCGTGAAGCAATTTATACATTCACTTCGGCCAACGACCAGGACTATATAAAGATCCAGGGTGGTTTGACAAACTTTACAGGCGCTGATGCCGAAGTAATTGTTTCCGATCCGTCTTTACAGGTGTCACAATGGACACCGGGTGGAAGCACGAACCGCGTAATCAGAGTAGAAGGAAATGTTGATGCCTGCCAAACAATAACCATCAGGATACAATGGAACTCGACAAATTCAGGTGGGATAATCACGGGTGATTGGTCTGTGAAAGATGGCAGTGGTGTTGAATTAGCTACACCGGTAGCAGGGTTGACATGTGACTAGATATCGGTTTCATCTTTATTATAACGAAGGTCCTGCGAAAGCGGGACTTTATTTTTTCAGACATTCGTCTCACCCCCGGGAGCAGGATACTGGATACTGGATATTGGATACTAGATACTGGATACTATCCAATATCCAGTATCTAGTATCCAGTATCTAATACTATCCAGTATGGTCTTTTTCAATTTTCCGGTTCCAAATATCATTATACTGTTCAGGATGACGTTTGAATTGGGCGTGAACATAAGGACAATACGGGGTAACTCTTAAATGATGATCACGGGCATAAGCCACCATTGCTTCGAGCAGTTTTTTTGCAGATCCTTTTCCTTCGATCATTGCTTCAGTATGGTATGCATTAAGGTCATTGCCGTTAATACCGACAAGCATTTTGGCGACGATGTTGTTATCCTGGGAAAGATAAAGAGCGCCATCGCCATGTTGATTGATCTCTACTTTGATCTCTTCCATAAATGTTTCTTTAAACAATCTATTTCAAACATAATTCAACTGCACTTTCACACGACTTGCCAGGTTGATATTCAATTTAGCAGTAAATGTCGCATTTTCCCTTATTGTAGAAAGATTATAATCTGTATAGAGTAATTCCAGCTGGCGGCGCAGGTTGGCAAGCCCGATATTTTTTTTCATCGGTGGTTCAGTTGGAAAGGATTCCGAAGAATTTCTAACCACAAAAGTCAGCCGTTGACGTTTTGCAGACAGGTGGATTTCAATAAAAGGGTAGCCTGTTGTTTCTGCTACTCCATGCTTAAAAGCATTTTCAACCAGCGGTATCAACAGGAGTGGAGGAACGACCTGTTTCATGTCATCAACATCATGATTAAAATTTATTCGTAAGGAGTCATCATAGCGCAATTTTTCAAGATCAATATAATCACTGATGATCTTCAATTCCCTTTCAATTGCAATATGTTCACCACCGGCTTCGTAAAGCATAAAACGTAAGATCTTCGATAGCTTGATTATGGATTCAGGTGCCAGGTCACTCTTGTCTCTTGAAAGCGAGAAAATATTGTTAAGTGTATTGAACAAAAAATGGGGGTTGGTTTGCGACTTTAAAAAATTCAATTCCGCTTCATGCTTTTCAATTAAAAGCTGTTGTGTGGATTCTTTTAGTTTTATATAACCGTAAACATGCCTGCAAACCCCAAAAAAGAGAACCGAGATCAGGTTATACGTAAGCTGGAAACCAAGATGGCCCTTTAATGACGGGTAGGTTTGTAAAAAAGTGTACACATGTATTTTTTCACCCAACAAACGCCAGCTATAAGATCCATAAGTATAAAGAAACAGGTGGATGCCAACGAAAAATATTCCCAGGAAAATATTCCGGGCAATGGACCCATTCCTGTTCAATACAAATGGTATTGTATATTCAAAAAGAATAAAATTGAAGACCAGGACGTATCCAATAGCCCAGAGATTATTCAGCACCACATAAAAAAATTTGCCGGGAAAAAACCCGGCAATACCAAAAACACCGAGTAAAAAATAAGCAAGTGCGACCCACAGATAAAATCTAACCAGGTTTATATTCTTTATTCTTTGCTTCATTTTATAAATATCGGTAAATCCATTTTCTCCGATGGCATATACGGATGTTGTTTGTTTACGATAATTGGCTTTTCATTGACGCTGTGGTTACTTGTTTATTATAATGAAATATTCTTACAGGAAATTTAGCGATATGAAAAAAATCATCCCTTCATTGATCATTTCAATTTGTTCGTTGTTTGCAACAGCCCAAATGGATATCCCACCTGTTGGCTTTAATCCAAGAGCAACTATTTCCGAAGAAGTAGGTATCACCAGTATTGCCATTAAGTATTCAAGACCGGGTGTAAAGGACCGTGAAGGAAAAATCTGGGGTGCTGTAGTAGCAAATGATTTCGGGAATTTCAGTTTTATTACAAATAGCATGAGCAGCCCCTGGAGAGCAGGTGCCAACGAGGCAACCATAATAAGTTTTGAACATGACGTAAAGGTTGAAGGCAGAGATCTGAAAGCCGGTTCTTATGCGTTGTTCATGGCAGTGAATGCAGACAGCGTGTTATTGATCTTCTCTAAGCAAACAGATGCCTGGGGAAGTTTTTATTACAAGCAATCTGAAGATGCATTGCGGGTAAAGGTGAAAACCACCAGCCTGGACAAAACTGTAGAATGGCTGAAATATGAATTTTTTGAACACAAGGAGAAAAGTTGTGTGATAGCAATGCAATGGGAAAAACTTTCCGTGCCATTTAAAGTGGAAGTTGACGTTGACAATATTGTACTGGCCCGGATGAGATCAGAGTTTACCGGCGTAAAAGGTTTTATAAGTGCCAATAAACTCCAGGCGTCACAGTATTGTTTTGATAAAGGCATTAATATTGAAGAAGCCCTGGTCTGGGCGCAAAGCGCTGTAACAGGGAGACCATTCGGACAATCCGGTTTTGACGCATATACCAATCTTGCAAACGGTTATGAAAAACTTGATCGCCTGCAGCAGGCTGATTCAGTGATGAATGAAGGATTAAACATTGCCAATATCAATCAATATATAACTTATGGAAGAAGACTCATTACAAAAAAACGAAACGACAGGGCTTTGGAAGTGATGCTTGGAGCACAAAAAAAATTTGGTGATGTCTATGCAGTGAACAATGGATTAGCATACGCTTATTCTGCAAAAGGAGATTTTACAAAAGCACTGCTATTTGCTAATAAGGCACTGGCACAAACTAATTCATCGCAATTAAAAGCTGTGGTTACAAAGAATATTGAAAAGCTCAAAGCGAAACAGGACATCAATCAATAGTGTTAAGTTTGATTTTTCGCTATTAATGCTGAGTATACTTGCAGGTGCACAAGAGTGCGACGCAAGTAAAGTTTAATAGTAGCACTTCAGCTTGGTTCACAATTATCATTGTCTAAATGAATCTTCACTTATTGTGAGGAGTTTGCTTCGTCCCCCGACTTTGTCGGGGTCCTCGCAAGAAAAAAGGCCGCCTCCGCCCGAAGCGGAAAAGCGGCCCGGCTTGGTAGCCCTGACGGTTTTTAATTCGCTTTAATAAATAGTTGACTTGCCAATTGATTGGGTGATTGAACATATAATGTATATGCGCCTGCACCAAGAGCTGACACATCAAAGTCCCAATTGTTTGCTCCCTGCATTGCATTGCGTGTCCATGATCTGACAACTACACCGGAACCGTTTACAACTTTAATTTGTACCGGCTCAGCTTGTGTTGAATAAAACAATACATGCATCGTGTTTACCACCGGGTTCGGTGTTATTTGTAATGCAGCCTGCGCATTGCCTGGAACATGGAGGGGTTTGCATATTCTTGTTATACAGCCACGCTGGGTCTTTATTGTCAAACAAACTTCATAAGTGCCGGGTGCACCGTATTGGTGTGTTACTTCCCTGCCTGCTGCCGCAGTTCCATCACCAAATGTCCATCGATAACCCACCACCGGGTCATCAGGATTGTGTATGGCAAATGCTCTGAACTTAAATGTTCGGGGTGACAAGAGCGAATCGGTCATAAATCCTCCACACACATTAGTGGTCGGTCTTATCACAACTTCATCGCAATCTGAAGCGATGCATCCTCCTTCAAACAGAACTTTGACACAAGCCCTGTACACTCCCGGTGCCGGGTAAGTATGGCGAATGAATAATTGTGAGAGGAGTATGCCTGAATTTATTTGTATGCACGTATCAGTTCCATCTCCAAAATACCAGCATACTCTTACGGGTCTTTTGTTTTCTGATGACCATGGTGATGCAAAGAACCCTCTTGTCAAACTGGTGATCGATGGTGTTAACTCGAATAACTTAACACGACAATCGCCCGGAGCTTCTACTTTTATCGGCTTACATTTCCTTGCTTCGCATCCGCCATAGTAATTGATCTTAACACATACTTCATAATTACCCGGGCGATCATAGCGGTGATGAACAAGATATGGTCCATTATGATCTTCACCATATTGAATACAGGTATCCCTGCCATCACCAAACTTCCAGCAGATCTCTTTTGGCTTTTTATCATTGGCATGCCATGGCAAAGCTTTGAATGCTACATGTAACGGATTGTTTGTTGTGCTGACCGGCAATCGTTCAAAATCAGCTTTACATTGAATATGCTCTCCAACCTGTACCAACTTACATTTTCCTGCTTCACATCCTCCGTAATAAAGTATCCTGACACATACTTCATAATTTCCAGGGCGTTCGTATTCATGTCTTACGCCGTATACACCCGTATAATTTTCAGGATAAGATATACAGGTGTCCTTACCATCGCCAAATTTCCAGCATACCTGTTTTGGCTTTTTATTCTGGCTATGCCATGGCAATGCTTTGAACGCAGCATGCAATTGATCAGCAGTTGTATTAATTTGGAGTCGCTCAAAATCTGCACGACAAAATTCCCCGACATTTATATCCTTACATTTTCTTGCTTCGCAACCGCCGTAGTAAAGGATCTTTACACATACTTCATATTGACCGGGCTCACGATAAGTATGCCTTACCAAATATTGCCCCGTGTAATTTTCGGGATAAGTTATACATGTGTCTTTACCATCGCCAAACTTCCAGCAAATTTGTTTTGGCTTCTTGTTGTTATTATGCCATGGTAAAGCTTTATATGATACAGTGAGTGGGTTGTTCGTAGTACTGATAAGCACTCTTTCAAAATCAGCACGACACTCATCAGGTCTTGTAACGGTGACCGGTTTGCATTTTCTTGCTTCACATCCACCATAGTATTGGATCTTTATACAAACATTGTAAGTACCCGGTGCATTGTAGCGATGACGTACAACATAGGGACCTGAAAAGTTTTGTGCATATTCAATACAAGTATCCTGTCCATCACCAAAACTCCAGCAAATTACCTTTGGTACTTTGTTATTGTTATGAGATGGTATCGATTTTAACCCAATTACTAACGGGTTATCTGTTGTAATCGGGATCTTCTGGAAGTCCGCACTACACCTGTCAGGTTCACCAATTTGGACATATTTACACTTGTGAGCATCGCAGCCACCGATGTAAGTGATCTTAACACAAACCTGGTAATTACCCGGCTCACGATACTGATGTCTTACAGTATAGAGCCCTGTGTAGTTCTCCGTGTAATGAATGATCGTGTCCCTGCCATCACCAAAATTCCAATGAATTGTCTTTGGCTTTTTGTTGTTACTATGCCATGGTAATGCTTTAAAGATCGCAGTAAGCGGGTTGTTTGTTGTGCTTAAAGGAAGCTTGACAAAATCGGCTTTGCATTCATCTCTTCTTCCTACCTGTACCCGTTTACATTTGGTTGCCTCACAACCACCACCATAGTAAGATATTTTCACACAGACTTCATAGATGCCTGCTTCACGATATTTATGTCTTACAACATAATTCCCTGTATAGTTAGGACCATATTCAATACATGTGTCCTTACCATCGCCAAAAGTCCAGCAGATCTTTTTTGGTTTCTTGTTTTCACTGTGCCAGGGCAACGCTTTGAAGGTAACATAAAGAGGATTGGCTGCAGAAGTGAGCGCTAACTTTTCAAAATCTGCACGGCAAAATTCTCCTACGTTCACTTCTTTACATTTTCCTGCTTCACATCCTCCCTGGTAAACAATCTTTACGCAAACCTCATAAGTACCAGGCTGCTGGTAATGATGAACTACGGAATAAGGACCGGGGTTTGTATTCGGATATTGAATACAAGTATCGGTGCCATCACCAAACTTCCAGCAAATAAGCACAGGTCTTTTATTTTCGCTGTGCCATGGGATTGCAGTGAATTTTTTTGTAAGGGGTGATGAAGCCGCTGGACTTACCTCAAAATTTGCACGACATGTTGCTTCAGGTGAATCATTATTTACTGATGGGTCATCAGTAATTGAAACCAAAGAAACAATGTTGTTTGAAAAATCCTGAAATACATCCTGGGGATTTGGCTGACCATTAGTTTTCGGCGCAGCAAGAATGATCAACATCCCTGCCACAAGGGTGTAGAGTTTCCTCATAAAATGAGTTTTTGGTGACACAATAGTTTTTCGTAAGGTCAGGAATACGCAGCCAGGATTTGTGACCCGTTAGCAGAGTTGTAGTTTAAGCAGGAGTTAAAATATTTTTCAGGAATTAGATCGGTCAGCTCACATCTTTTTGATGATCAATAACGAACTGTATCAATTCTTCAAGAGAATAAGTTGACCGGGCGGCGGCATCGTTAATATCCTCACGGCTTACCTGGGCAGCAAAGGCGGGGGCCTTCAATCTTTTTATTACGCTTTTTACTTCAAGCCCTTCATATCGCGTCGGACGGATCAATGCAGCCGCATGTACAAAACCCGACAGCTCATCAAAAGCATAGATCATTTTGTCCATTGTTGATTCAGGTTCTACGCCAAAATAGTTTGGTCCATGCGAAGCGATGCAATGAATAATAGCAGGGTCAATATTTCTTTTTTCTAATTCTTCAATGATAATGCGGCAATGATCATCCGGATATTTTTCCCAGTCGGCATCATGTAGCAAACCGGCAAGCTCCCATTTCAATGCAGTTTTTTCATCAGCATTTTCTTTTTCAATTGCCCAGGCCTTCATGACTGCAGCCACTTGCTTCATATGTAAACGGAGACGTTCATTCGCCACCCATTCATTTAACAATGCATGAGCGTCTTCGATTGACATCAGGTTGCCGGCATTTGCAGGATCTCCAAAATTGCTTCGGCCTAGTTTATGTGACATGATAAATGTTTTGAGTATGGAAAGATAAATTAAACTTATTATGAAATAAAAATGCCACGGAGCCACGGAATTCAGGTTGGAATAATTTTCATATTCCGTGCTTCCGTGGCAAAAAACTAAGCGCTTGCAATAACTGGAATTCACCCGGCTAAAATGGTTGTTTACCGAAATGAAAAGCTCAAGTTGGCCGGGCTTATTAATTTGCATTGAAATAATCAGGATAATGTCGCTTAGAATTACAGGCAGGCTTCCATCCGGAAAGCATCTTGAACGATTGAAACGATCACCAAATTATAAAAACGGTGCTTTTCAGAATTTATCCCCTACGCCGATGATGGCGGATGACATTTCCTATTGGAAAATGATGCGGCAGTTCTTTAAGAAAAATAAAGACAAGGTGCCAACTGGCATACTACCATCCGTAAAAACTGATCTTTCGGGATTAGATTCATCTCAACCGCTGATCGTTTGGTTTGGACATTCATCTTACCTGGTCCGTATTGAAAATAAGAATTTCCTTGTTGACCCCGTATTGAACGGTAATGCGGCACCATTATCATTTATGGTCAAAGCATTTCCGGGGAGTAATATTTACA
>JAICPX010000592.1 GCA_025929635.1 Chitinophagaceae bacterium | reverse complement strand
GCCCATGGGTACTGGGCCTTGTTTTCAAATACTACAGGATTTCAAAACGTAGCATCGGGTGCCAACGCTCTTCGTTTTAATACGACCGGCTATTCCAACACTGCCAATGGAGCCAGCGCACTTCATTCCAACACCACAGGTGCTAATAATACCGCCAATGGTTTCCAGGCACTTTATCTTAATACCACAGGGTTTGCTAACACAGCATCGGGCATGACAGCACTTAACGCCAATACAACAGGTTATTCCAATACCGCTGACGGGGTAAATGCTCTTGGCGATAACACCTCCGGCCATGAAAATACTGCTACCGGCAGTGAGGCTCTTGGGTTTAACACCACGGGCAGTGGAAATACCGCACATGGGTTCGGTGCACTTGGCGGTAATACTAATGGTGGTCTGAACACAGCCGTTGGTCAATACAGTTTGGCACTCACAAGCGGGTCATATTACAACACTGCTTTGGGTTATAATGCCGGCGCCACTCATAACAATGGGTGGAATAACGTATTCCTTGGAGCTAATACCGGAACTAGTGGTAGCGATTATTACAATTGTATAGCCATCGGGCAGGGAGTTATTTGTACTGATGTGAACCAGGCAATAATTGGTAATAGTGCTACGACTAAATGGGGCTTTGGTGTGGTACCACTTGCCGGACGAGCAATACAGGTAGGAAGCAGCAGTGCTAATGGAAATGGAGCGTACCTCACTGCTGGTGGCACCTGGACAAATGGTAGCAGCATTGATTTTAAAGATGATTTTATTAATCTGGATAAGAAAGAGATTCTAAATAAAATTTCTTCACTCAATATTAACCGTTGGCATTACAAAGGCACCGACAATGAATACCACATCGGTCCAATAGCTGAAGAATTTTATGAACTTTTTAATGTCGGAACTGATGAGAAATATCTTTCTACTATAGATCCTGCCGGCGTTGCCCTTGCAGGCATACAACAGTTGACAAAAGAAAATGAAGAGCTCAGGCAAACAATAGATCATATGCAGAAAAAATTACTGTCACAACAAGCTGAAACGGTAAAACAAAAAGAAGAATTAAAGAAGCTAAAAGAACAAATGGATGCGCTAACCAAAATGGTTCAGGCCTTATCTTCTAACAAATAAAATACCAGGTATGAAAAAGATATGTATTGTACTTGTTGCTCATGCCTGTAGTCTGATCCTGTATGCACAAGCTTCAGTTAAGGTTGATGCCGGGGCACACATAAAAAGTGCCGGTGGTGCTTACATGGTGTTAGACAATATAAATATTGCTAATAACGGCTCGTTTCAACAGACAGCGGGGAGTGGTTTTGTAAAATTAACAGGAGCCACCAATGTTAGCTTGTCGGGCAGCGGCAACACAGCCATGGACGTACTTCTGCTGGCAAAAGATGATGGAGCAATATTCAATCTTAACTCCAATCTTTCAATTGTTTCAAATGTTAACTTTTCGGGTGGGCTTTTAAATCTAAATAACAGTGTAGTTGATCTGTCAACCACCGGTTCCTTCATTGACGAATCGGAAACAAGCAGAGCCTTCACGACCGGTTCGGGATATATTCAGGCGACTGGTATTATAAATAATCCTTCGTCAGTGGATTTGGGTAATCTTGGTGCCATGATCAGTTCAACTGCTAACCTTGGAGCTACCGTCATTCGAAGAGGACATGCGATTCAAATGGGAGTCTCCGGTTCAAATAATTCGATAGAGCGTTTTTATGATATAATTCCCGCACATAATATGAATCTGAAAGCGGTATTACGGTTCCATTATTTTGATGGAGAGTTGAACGGAATACCTGAAGCATCATTGCATCAATGGAAAAGCAAAGACAATAGTAACTGGGATCTTGTGGGAGCTGATGCCGGAGATTTGGTCGCAAATTATGTCGAAAAGAAGTCCATCAACAAATTTGAACGATGGACATTAGCAACTGCAACCGCTCCCACCATAATTTGCCCGGGCAATATAACTACAAATCCGAATCAGAACGGATGCAAAGCCCTGGTATCATTTGCTGCTGAGGCAACCGGAGTTCCGCCACCGACGATCACCTATCGGATTGGAAATAATGTGATCACATCTCCTCATGTTTTTTCAAAAGGAACGACTATAGTAACGGCTACTGCATCCAATGGAGTATTACCTGATGCAACCTGCAATTTCACAGTTGCCGTTGTGTGCGGGCCTCCCAATTCTATTACAACAACCACGGAACGGCAAACGGAAGTCAAGGCAATTCCAGGAGACCTGAATGTAATTGTTTATCCAAACCCCAGCACTAATAATTTTTCAATAAGCGTACAAGATGGCGTTAATGAAAAAATGACAATGCAGGTAATGGATATGTATGGAAGGGTGATCGAAGTAAGAAATATAACTGCGAATTCAATTACACGATTCGGGGATCGCTACAGGCCCGGAACTTACCTGGTGAGAATAATTCAGGGCAAACAACATAAAGAACAAAAACTAATCAAACTTTCTGAATAATC
>JAICPX010000035.1 GCA_025929635.1 Chitinophagaceae bacterium | reverse complement strand
TGGTAACACAGATGCGTCATCGTCGATAGCCCGAAGCATCTTAACTTCTGAATCCCATGTAAACACATGCTCGGTGTCCTCGTTAATGAAAACACGGAACCGCATTTCGCCATTATAAGAAAATGGAATTGATTTAATAAAGTATGGTACGCCATCAATTACTAAGTTGAATTTTTTTTCAATTGTGCGGGAACTTCCCGGTTTTTTGCCTGACGTATCAGGCGTGAGCTCGGGAACTGCAGTCTTATTTTGTGATTCAGATGACCACTGACCGGTATGCTCTTTTTTAGTTGTTTGAGCGTTATGTTTCGATTTTGTGCCTTGTGCGCTGCCTGGTGCCATATGGATTACATTTTATTAAAAAAAACGAGCGCAGTAATTATGCCAGAGCGGTTTTGAAAAGCTCATAGTGTTAGTTGTAGCCTTTTTCAATTCAGTCGGCTATCACAGATTTCACAGAATTACCGGCAAACAATTGCTTACTTAATGGCGATAACCGGGGAAGTGAAAAATGCGTGCCGGCAATAGGTGACCGGACTCGCAGACTATCACGTAAATTACCTCGCCTTCTTTGTATTTTTTCTTTTACGGTGGTATGAATCTTGCATAGATTGATCAAAATCTGATCTGTGTTAAAAACCATATACTTTATATCAAGTCTTGTGTTCTTATCTGCCTGCTTGTTTGTTCTTACTTCATCAATTTTGCCCGGTAATGGACTGGCTGAAGATCTCCTCAAATTCACAAACGATTACAGGAAATCAAAAAAATTAACAACGCTTGAGATGAGATCAGACCTGAACGCTATTGCACGCGGTCATAGTGAAGATATGGCCAGCGGCCGCCGCAGTTTTGGCCACGGTGGTTATGATCAGCGGGTACACAAAATAAAGAAGATCTTTAAAAACTGTAAGGTGGCAGAAAATGTTGCCTATGGCGCCAGCAATGCGAAAGAGGCTTTCACACAGTGGAAAAATTCAAGCGATCACCGTAAGAATATGCTCGGTAATTATAAATATGTCGGTATAAGAACTGCACGGAATAAGCGTGGGGTTATCTATTACACCGAGATCTTTGTAAGGTAATGGGTATAGATCATTTATTGGCCGCTGCTTTTGCTTTATTCAACCCGATCAATCCGTTGCGACGGTTAGCATGCAATTTTAAATTTTGCTCAAATTCATTAACTGCCAGGGCAGGTTGATCTGATGCCAATAACATTTCTCCCAATAGCTCGCGGGCTGGCAATACCGCGCCGGGTGTTACAGGATGCTTTTCCATTGCATCCTCAGCGGTCGCCGCGGCCCTCATAAGTTCTAACGCTTTTTCTTTATTTCCTTTCTTATATTCTATCCATGCTTGTGAAGTGTTGATCTGCACTGATACCTGTGCAGCTTCATTGGCTTTGTTCTTTTTATCTTTTAGAACATCATATAACATGTGCAACGTATCTAATTCTTTTTCTGCAGCAGGTATGTTATCCAGGTGCAGGTGCCCCAATGTTCTTGCAAAATGAATGATCGCTTTTTGCCAGGGAAAATCATTCCAGGCAAAATTTGCAGGATAAAATTTCAATTCAGCAGCTTGCTTCCAGTCCTTTCTTTCCAACGCATAACGCGCGGGAATGGCAGCAAATGCATAGAAAACCTTGAAATTTGCAGGGGATACTTCTTTGATGGTTCGCACATAGTCAAGGTATTCCCTGGCTTTTGCATCATTATTGTTTTGCAAATATGAATAAACAAGATAATCAAGAGCATGCAGCTCTTCGTCCCAATGTCCTTTGATCTTCGCCTGTTCCGCATAACATCGCGCTGAAGTCATGGCATCAAAATTTGATTTGATGCACTCATCCCACAAACCAAGCCTGGTAAAAATATGTGAAGGCATATGTTGTGCATGTGCGGAAGAAGGGGCGATGCTTGCATATTTTCTCGCTGCCGGCAAAGCCAGTTCTGCAACGCCGGGGTAATCCATATTATGAATAATATAATGTGCAATACCCGGATGTAAAGGCTCTTTTTTGAATATGGGTTCCAGCAATCCAAAAGCTTTTTTCTGTCTTGAATAGGTTTTATCAGTAATTTCCGCCGCCGCATTCAGTGCTAATGCATAAAAAACCGGGGCTTCTTTGTCTCCCGGGTATGATTTATAAATTCCTTCCATTGCTTTTTCAAAATTCAAAACCCGGCTGCGATGATCCAGTTGATCAGCATGCTCATAAAACTCTGCAATGGCTGCTATATAATCAGATTCTCTTTTTGTTTTGTTTTTGATCGATCGGGCTATGTCAACTGCCTGCATTCCTTTTCTTAGATCAGCAGGAGAGGGCGGATCCCAAAGCGGATGAAAATTACTCATTGCTACTCCCCAATACGCCATAGCACAAGCAGGTTCCTTGTCGATAACTTTTGCAAACATTTTTTCTGCTTCGTCGTATTCAAATGAATGAAGTAAGGCAATACCCGTATTAAATTCTTTTTTCAAATCAGCTGGAACAGTGGCATCAAACAGAACGGTGCCAAACGATTCCCCCTGTTGCGGACCGCAGGAGATAATATCTCCTCTTTTCAAATTCAGGGAAGCAGCCGCTAAAGTTTCCGTTTGATTTTTACTCTTACAGGAGACGGCAAATAAAAAAGCAAATGTTGCAAGCACGATTATCGGTTTCATGGAAAAAGGTTGTCATCAAATTTAAGATAATTGGATCGTCGAACATTACTTTGCTACTGGTGTCGTGCCGGTCCTGGAGGAAGGCCGGATAAATCCACCTGCGTTTCAGGATGATATGTTTTATATTTGAGATACTAAAATTAACCACCATGACAAGGAATTCATTGCTTATACTTGCATCCGCCTTTATTATTTCATGCGGATCCGGCGAAGCTGGGGACAGTGAAAAGGAGGACAATGCAACTGCGGAAACAAGATCTTCCGGTAAGAAAGATAAAAAGAATAGCAAGTTTGGTCAATGGGAAACGGACCAGCAAGGCACCAAATACAGGGAAGATTACGAGCTGAAACAGCAATTAAGTGGCTACGAACTTGTAAAATATACCCGTACAGATGGCGGCCAGTATGGTGGAAGTTCCAGCACGACAAAGTTTACTTTATGCAGTGATGGGAGCCTTAAATATTATTATCAGTCGCTCACTACAATCTCAGTGGAGGGCGCAGGAGGAAGCAATGCAGCCGAGGATGACGATTATGGCAGCTGGAAGGCGATAGAAAATGAAAATGGGGTAAAGATCCTGATGTTCAAATCGGACAAGCATAATAATAAAGGCTATTTGGAAATTAAGCCGATGGGTTCAAAAATATCAATGGTATGGCATGATGAATGGCAGGAATTTCTAATGAAGAAGGTTGATTGTTGAGGGGCGATGCATAAGCAAGGATCCTGATCAGATATATTGGGGTCGATCAGAAGGTAATCAGCACTTAAATTTGCCAAAACAAGATCAATGAGTACCATCAGGTCGGAATCGCTGCTTCATGAACTAAATGCTGAATACAGGGCAACCAAAGCCTGTCTCGAACGAATTCCCGAAACTCTTTTTGAATACCAGCCTCATCCAAAATCAATGACCATGGGATATCTTACCTTATTGGTCGCAGAGATACCCTTATGGATAAAGTATATGGTCACCGATGGAGAGATCGACTTTGTTACATTCAAACATGCATCTCCAAAGACAACTTCAGAACTGGTGGCACATTTTGAAGAGAATGTAAAGGTCGCACGAGATGCTTTGAAAACAACAACCGATGAAGCACTGGAAGGCAACTTTACGTTGAAAGCCAATGGGCAGGTATTGTATACTTCAAAAAAAATAAACGATATCGGGATTACCATTAACCACTGGGTACACCATCGCGGGCAATTAACGGTTTATATGCGATTGAACAATATCGATGTGCCTTCAATATACGGACCTTCAGCTGATGATAAGAATTTTGCCGTGCCTGCATGACTTGTTGTAGCCGCTAATCGTCACTAAACGAACTGCTACGGTCAAAACGCGGATTGACAATATTGTTTAGCTTCGATCCAAAACGAAAATTTATGCCCATGCTTGTAAAATAATTATACCCGGATACAAGCTGACGTCTGCGCGCCAGAACCTCTTCAGGTGTGGCATCTCCTTTTACAAGAAAAAGCTGGTCCCGGGTTAGTCCCCCAAATCCGAAAATGAAAAAAGACAAGCCACCGGTAATGCGGATACTCGCATAAACATCTATTCCCAGGTTAAAAAATTTCCAGTTGTGAAAATAATTATGATAGGTTATACCGGCGTAAGAATTACCCCATTTTTGATTGAGTGAAAGATAAGCGGTAGCACGATGTCCATACAAAGTCTCTTTGGTTTTATCATAAATGCTGCTGTCGTAATAATTGTTTCTTCTTGCCGTAACCCCGTAACTGAGTGTAAGGAGTTTATTATTTACATCTTTATATGGAAAGATGTTGTATTCAACCGCTCCACGCAAAAACACACGTCCTTTATTATTAGAGAATGTATTCTGACTGTATTTAATCTCACAGGCCCAGCTCCAATGTGAACTGATGCTCTTCACAATATATTGGTTGGCGGACCAGCTGTGATTGTTAACTATAAAATGTTGAATAGTCCCGTTATCATCATATTGAAAAGTTGACCTGTTCCTGTTCCAGTTCATTCCAAAACCTGTTTTAATTTTGTCCGTAATCCTGTTTGCAGAAAAGCCGAGACTATAACTTCTATTTTTATAATTAGCGTCTGCATTAATGTTTCCATCCGCTCCAATTCGCATTACCCACCCATTCCAGGGATCTTTTGTAGCAGTGCTATCGCTTGTGCCTATCGCCCCTTGATCGGTGATTTTAAGATTGATGTCTATACTTTTTGCAGTTGCTGACCTGATTATAAATGGTATAAGACCTGCTTTCAGGTATCGGAGCAAAAGATCTCTTTGTTCAAATTCCGTGGCATTCGGCTCCGTAACAAAGCGTAAAGTATCGGTCAACCGGTTAAGACCCTGTTGACCAAAAAACGTAAGCTGGTACTGATACCCACCGCCACCTGTGTTTTGGCTGGTTATAAGAACATGGACATCCGCTGCAATATTATCCAATAGAAAATCGACGCTATTTATTTCAGATCGTATATACTGCATGTCGCACCATGTATTGCTGCAATCGACAAAAACTTTTAGTCTTGATGAGGTGGTTAGCTGGCTTAGAGCAATGACCGGCACGATGCACAACGCCATGAAGATCCCGCCAAACTTCCTCATAAAGATTATTTGTTGCAATAGTAGCGACGGTAATCATGGCATCATAAGTAGAATTGTAAATTCGGTGTAAACGAGTGTAAATTCTTTGTAATTCAAGTTGTAAACCGCTTAATTGATTTACTTTTAGGCATGAAATTCCGGTTTATACTCATATTCGCTGTTGCCGCGATGATCGTCCTTTTAACTGTCTATGCAAGCAGTAAGGGGACCAATAAGCTGTCAGGAGAGACCAGATATATTGCTGCACTTCGCCTTATTGGTCATAAATTATTATTGAGTGCGGGGGATTCCCGGTCACGGGTACTGCCAATAAAAGAATTATCCGATAAGAAATTCCAGATTCATTTTGAGAACCCGGTTTCTCTTGAACCCGATTCCATATTTAATATAATTCGTAGTACAACAAAGTCTTCCCTGTTACCCGATGAGTACACGGTAGATGTCGTTCAATGTTTGGATAGCGAAGTAGCTTACAGTTTTGTCAGTTCCAGGATTGACAGTAATACAATTGTGCCCTGCCTCGGCAGAACTTTACCGGAAAAATGCTATTATCTGAGCATGAATTTCAGCTCGCCCGCTTCATTTGTCTCAAAACCCGGCTACATTTTAATGGGCACTTTTGGCGGGTTGTTACTATCAGGGCTCCTGTTTTATTTTTACCTGAGACAAAAGAAAAATAGACATGCCGGTTTGGACGGGGAGATGCCAGCAAAGAGCGGAATACAGGTTGGTGACTATCTTTTCTTTTGTGATCAGCGGTATCTCGTGATCAACAATGAAAGAATTGACCTCACAGATAAAGAATCAAAGCTGTTATATATACTGTCTTCAGCTCCCAATAAAACGATCGACCGTGAAAGATTTCAAAAAGAAGTTTGGGAAAATGAAGGAGTAATTGTAACGAGAAGCCTGGATGTGTTTATCTCGCGGCTCAGAAAGAAATTAGAAAAAGACAGTTCGGTCAAGCTGATCAATGTCCATGGTAAGGGATATAAACTCGAAGTGCCTGCCCAGAGTTTGCGAGCTCAGGCATAATTTTCATCCGTGATCTTATCCGGGAATTTGTCCGCAATCAAATTCAGATTAATATCATGTTCAAGATACGCTTTCAATCCATCTAATACTGTTGTGAACCCGCCGGTAGAGTCTTTTATTTTTGCTAACAGTTCATCACCTGTCAAATCAAGGCCAGATTCGGTTATGGTCACGTAGGTCGAATCACTGTTCAGTTGGTCAAATTCAAATTCGACTGTGGCTGGCGGATCATCCCATTCAATTACGATCTTCTTATCCGGAATAATTTCCTTGACAACAATTGTAGCGGACACGCCATACATCTCCCATTCCCAGGTTACTTTTTTATTTTCTTCAAGTTTATCACTTCCTTTTGTAAACCAAAAATTCTTAGTCTTTAGAGGATCGATAAAAGCATCAAAAACCAGTTTAGCGGGTTTCCTGATCAGCATTTTTGCTTCAGCATAGATTGACCTTTTTTCCTTCATATACCTTTCTTTTATGTGAACCAAACTGTATTAGGTTTTATTTTTGTCCACAATAGTAAGTGCAGCAAAGTATATGCCGCTAAAAGCATTATTGTTGTCGGGACGCAGTCGCAATCCCGGAAGGCTATTTAATTATGTTCTATGGAAATAACGAGCTTGCCTTTATGTTCTGCTTTACCAAAAACTTTCATTGCAGCAGGCGCATCCTCTAATTTGTAGTGTCCGTCAATCACAGGTTTTACTTTACCGGTTTCAAAAAGCTCGTTCATATAAACCAGGTCTTTATTTGTTTTAAGTGCAACAATACCGATCTTTTTCTTACTGAATAGTAAGATCCATGGCGCTACAAATAGCGCCTGTAAAAGTCGACCGATTGAACCGCCGACTGTGGCGTAAATTCCACCAGGCTTTAATGCTTTTGCACAATCGAATACAGACCGGTTCGTCTTGACATCGAGAACGATATCATATTGCTTACCATTTTTTGTGAAATCTTCTTTTTTATAATCGATCACGTGATCTGCACCTAATGAGAGCAGCATATCGAGTTTATGAGTACTGTCCACTGCTGTTATTTCCGCGCTATAAAGTTTGGCGATCTGTATCGCAAAAGTTCCCACTCCGCCACCTGCACCGTTGAGTAATATCTTTTGTCCCTGTTTGATTTTCGCTTTATCAATCAGCCCCTGTACCGCCAGCATGGCTGCCTGGGGTATCGCTGCTGCTTGTTCATAGCTCATACTGGCAGGTTTCAAAGCCAAAGAATTTTCAGATGCGCAAACATACTCAGCCAGGCCGCCCCATTTGCCGCTGAGATCGCCGTACACATCATCGCCTGGCTGAAACTTCGATACATTTTTACCCACTGCTTCAATTCGCCCCGCTACGTCAGAACCGAGTATTTGTTTTTTGGGTTTGCGCAGACCAAACATCATACGGTTGATCGGATCACCACAAAGGAGCCCATGGTCCCAATCATTTATCGAAACGGCATACACTTTTATCAGTACTTCATCATCTTTTGGAGTTGGAGTTGGGACTTCCTTCAATTGAAGGTTGCCGGGACCCCCGTACTTTTCGTATACGATCGCTTTCATTCTTTTAATAGGATTGTTTTTTGCTTTTCAGCATAACCGCTATTTTGCCGAACATAAAACATTTTTCTGTATCATTCCCCTGAAATCGGCGAAATGCCGAAACATTGGGGCGGGCAGATAGGAATAAAGTATTAAAACCAGTTACCGGTTCTTTATAAGTCTTTCTAAATAACATTAAATCGGAGATATACAGGCAATGGCATTAATTTCGATAGTGCAAACCTATGCGCTGGATATTTATCGTCATATTATCAGTCCTGAAGATCGGTTATCGTTGCACGTTACCTCAATTTCATATGGGCCTGGTTACCGTACCCGCTTCTGAGAAATATAGTTCGCCCTCAGTATTTGAAAAAATATTATTTGGCTCAAACTACAGGAAGGAGTGGGAAACGCCGGTGACCATGCCCGTGTTCAACATTAAACAATCAAATTTCACTATCGTAAGGATGGGCGGAGGGCAGCAAACTACCAGTCTGGAACTTGCAGATGATAAAGGCAGGGAGTGGACATTACGATCGGTAGATAAAAATGTAAAATCCCCAAAGAAGTTCATGGAAGCAACCTTTATCGGGTGGATCATCCAGGAACATGTATCGGGTTCCTATCCTTACGCAGGTTTATCAGTCCCCGATATTTCAAATAGTGGCGGTGTGCCCACCGGTGAGCAGCGCTTGTATTTTGTACCTGATGATAGTGCATATGGGGAATATCGTTCAGCCATGGGCAACAAAGTATTCATTCTTGTAAACCGCCAGCTGCATGAGCAAAAAGGGATCACAACAGCAGAAATGCTGTCAAAATTGAAATCGGACACACCATATTATGTTGATCAAAAGGAATACTTGAAGACCAGACTTGTGGATTGGCTGGTGGCTGACTGGGACAGGCACGAAGACCAATGGCGGTGGATGGAAAGAAGTACTGATTCAGGTTTTGCATTTTATATTGCGCCATTAGATCGGGACCAGGCATTTTTCAGATCAAACGGACTGCTAATAAAATTCATCGCTTTATTTTTTATGCCGCATATGAATAAATTCAATAAATCCGGCCGGGGTATAAAGGGATTAAGTAAAAAAACAAGAGCATTGGATAAGCAGTTCACCAGCCAATTAAAAAGAGAAGATTGGGAATCAATTATAAAAGAGTTTCAAAATAATGTCACTGATAGCGTGATAGAATCAGCTATTAAGAAACAACCTCCTGAAATATTTGCTATTCGTGGAAATGAACTGATCGAAAAATTGAGGGCCCGAAGAGACGGACTTTTAAAACATGGGATGAAGTATCATTCTTTTCTTACAAGGCAGGAATGACGTTGTTGACTCAAAAAAATCAGGCATTAAAATACCGGTATACTTTTTACGTACAATTAATTCTTTTCGTTGATTTGTGAAGATTGAAATTTAATGTAACTTTTCCATTCTTCTTCAAGCCATAGAAAATGAAAATGTTGCTATTATTACTGACGGCGGCAATCATGTTTTCTTCATATTTGTCAGGCCAGCGCCCTGACTTCCCGATCAAAAAGATTGACAGTTTTATCACCAGGGCAATGAATGACTGGCATCTAATGGGTCTTTCCCTGGCGATCGTTAAAAAAGATTCCTTGCTGCTGGCCAAAGGTTATGGATACAGGGACTTTGCCAATAAATTACCGATGGATGAAAACACATTGTTTCCAATAGCATCATGTTCAAAAATTTTTACGACAGCATTGATTGGTATTGCTGAAAACGATAGTTTGATCCGGATAAACAAACCCGTACATTCTTATTTTCCCGAGTTTCACCTTTACTCAGAGCAACATACAAAAGAAATAACGGTCGAGGATATGCTAAGTCATCGAACGGGTTCGGCCGGACATGATTGGGCCTGGGCTTTTAATACAAACTTTCCACCTGATGTCTATTTAGAAAGAATAAAATACCAGGAACCTTTTGCCCGGACCGGAACACAATTTCAGTACAGCAACTTTATGTTCTTTGCATTGAGTGTATTGAGCGGTAAACTGTATAATACCACATGGAATGACCTTGTTAATAAGAAATTATTTCAACCGCTGGAAATGAATAACACTTACAGCAGTTTTGCTTCCAGGAAGGTTCATAGTGCAAATGAAGCGTTGAAATATGAGTTCAGGGATTCTTTTAGTGTGAAGCCGGCAAACCAGATGGATGATCTGCTCGGGGCAGGTTCTATCAATTCGACGGCGGCTGACCTGTCTCATTGGTTGCAACTGTGGATCAATGGAGGGATTTATAAGAACAAAAAGCTGCTGTCCCCGGATTTTATCAGCCGATCTCTTGAATCACATTTTGTAGTATCTGGCGGTGTGAACCGGAGATTTCCCGACGAACATTTTAGTAATATTGGATTGGGGTGGTTTTTGTCTTCTTATCGCGGGCACTATAAGGCCAATCATACCGGCAATATCGATGGATTTTCTTCCTCGCTCACACTATTTCCCTTTGACAGCATAGGCGTCGTGGTACTTGCCAATCAAAACGGATCGCCGCTGATTAATCTTGTTCCTGATTTTGTTGCGGACATACTATTTGATCTTCCCGACCGTGATAAGAATTCAGTGCTGATGCAAATGCGAAGAAGATTTGATAGCATACGGGGTATACCAGCTTTAATAAATATTGATACCATCACTACCAGTTCCGGGTTTCCGATTGAAAAGTATACGGGGCATTTCCACAATCCCGGCTATGGAGAAGTCAGGGTGGAAACATATAAAAAAATGCTTTTGCTTACTTATTATAATTTGAAATTGGTATTGATACCAACAGGAGACCATAGCTTTTCCAGCCATTATTTAGAAGAGGAAGGGATAGAACGCGGTGGAGTAGGGAATGTAATATTTAAGTTTGATAAGCGTGGCGACGTGCAATCATTTCAAATCCCGTTTGAGCCTATGGTAAAAGATATTGTTTTTCATAAACGATAATATCATTGAGGGTTGATGGCTTTTTTCAATTGTTGTCAGCTTACAGTGAGGAAAAAATGATAGGAATGGCAAGACCATAAGGGGATCATTTACCCCTGCGGCAGGGAAACGATACTCGTTTTTACTCCCGATGAAATATGGCAACCAGGGGAGTATATTATAAATATTGAAGCAAGATTGGAAGATCTTGCCGGGAATAATTTGAATCGGGTGTTTGACAAAGATCTTACGAAACCTGATGATCGCGAACAGAAAACAAGGTATTCAGGGAAATTCCGGGTAGACTGAACTCATCTATTCAATGGATGTGATCATTCATTTCTTTAATTCAAAAACAACCTTTGCATTCTTTTGTTCAGTCGACGAGATAAAAACTTCATAACGGTTGCGTACCGTGGTAATGATCATAACCGAAGTATTTGGTGGGATTGAACCTAAATTTTCGGCGACCATGATCAGTTCATGATGCGGTTGTGCCGGGTCAACCTTAATTGTCAGGGATATCGGTTTTTGAGAAAGACGCATTTTCGATTTGATCAGTATGTTGTTATGATATATGCTGACCGTGTCATCATCTATTTGACCATTATCGTAAAGATCAATTTTGACCTCACCGGCTTCGGTCTCAATTTTCCTGGCTAATGGATTTTCCCGTGTCTTTAACACCAATGGGGGTGGCGGGAAAATTCTCTGTGTTTGCTTTATGCCGGTAACTGTTTTGGAAGCCGTCTCGGATTTTGGTTTGATCACTTGCGCTGGCTGAACCTCTTTCTTTTTTGGCGTTGTAGGTTTATTTGCAGTTTGTTTTGGTGTCGTAGACGGTTTTGCTTTAGCCGGCGGATTTGTTTTGGGCACTGCTTTTGGAATTTCGGTAACTTTTTTCACACATTCACGGAATGTGATATCATCCAATGCAAAATCATTTCCACAACCACTGGGTGATTCGTCGATCATTACTAACATCAAGGAAGATGCAGCAGCAGGCGTTGTAAAAAAAGCACGGTGCTGTATCCAGCGCGGGTCGGGGAACCTGGGCACATCACCCGTTACGATATTGGCGATGATCGTCCCCGCGGCAGTCTCTAACCGAATATTAATTCGCGGCAGTAGCGGATATGGACATTTTTTTGTCGGTTTGCATAGATTCAATAACCACAAACCGAGCTCATACTTAGTGTTGCTCTTTAACCCGCGAACCGTAGTTTTTAGAAACATACCGTCCACTGCATTTACAAGCAACATGTTTCCATCAGCATCGCCGGCAGTATGGTCTTCGGGAAGCGTATGCCAGTCATCTCGAAAGCATTTGCTGGTATAAGACGAATATGAGTAATATCCATCCGAAGGACATGAATGTGAAACCCGTCGGAAATCCGAAAGCTCGCCAATGTTCACGTCACTTATATAGCCGCTACCGAAATGAATGGTGAATTGGGATGGTTGAAGGATACAATTGGCCTGTTGCGCATTCGATGGGAAGACGTAGAAAAAAATTATGAATATATAACCAACCTTCTTCAAGTCTTATGCACTTTGTACTTAAAGCTACCTCAAAATGAGAATATTCATGAATTGAAAGTATGAATGACAGGAAAAATTAACAAATTGCCGGGATTGAGGTCGTCAGCTTTACGGCTGACGAGGTTAATTTGCATGACCCCGGGTAACGCAGAAAAATCGTCGGCTAATCAGGGTAACTAATGATGCGTAACTTAGCAACAAGTAATTTGTCCTTATGCAATTCTTTGTAGAAAAAAGTTCGATAGTCAGAAAGATCTGGGGTAAGAGCGACACCGTACTTTTTATTTTTGCAGGCGCTGCCGCCGAATTTGCGCTTAACAAAGCCGTGGACTGGCTTTACTTCACGGGCAAGCTCCCGGCCGATCCGATAGGCCGGCTGTTTTCCACTGTCAGGTATGCAAGAAGGATCGTTTTTTCTTCCATGGACGAAGCCAATAAAGCAATTGACACCATACGCGAAATACATACTGCTGTAGAACAGAACCGCGGTTATTCCATTCCCGATTGGGCTTACCGTGATGTGTTATTTATGCTGATACATTATTCCATTGCATCGTACGAGTTGCTGGAAAAAAAATTAAACGATGCACAGAAGGAGGAAGTGTATAATGTTTTTTACCGCGTTGGTCAGCGAATGGGATTGAAAGAATTACCGCTTAGCTATATCGAATGGTTACCTGCAAGAGAGAGCCACATGATGCAAAACCTGGCGAAGAGCGAATACACGGCCGATCTCTTCAGGCAATATAAAAAGCATCTCGGTACCATGCGTTTCAAGGTCTTGATTGAAGGTCAAAAACTGGTAGTACCCGATAGAGTTAAGGAATTATTGCAGTTCAGGGATTTTTCTTTGCTCACTCCTATGTTGCCGGTTTATAAAGTCAGCAAACTGATGAAAATGGATTGGTTGCTTAAGAACATTCTTCTTCCTTCCGATTATAAAGATCAAATAAATGAACTTGATGTACACAAAGAATGACAATCACACAGCATTCTCCGTGGACCAATGCGGATAGGTTACCGACAGCAATTATAACCCCAAGTTAAGACCGGGGGTTATACAATTACATCTTTCTATATACTTCCAATAGTATTGCTTTTACAGTTGTCGTACCTGTATTTTTCACGGCGTGTGCTTCAGCAGGACCTATCAAACTCATACCGGATTTAAGTTCCACTGTTTGCTTCTTACCATCACTTGCTGTAAACTCCGCCGTGCCACCGTCTATAACATAAAGTGCATTGTCGGGATGATTATGCATACTGATTGCCTGACCCGGCCTGGCATTTACTTCAATGATACGGACGCCCAATGAGTCGTTCTTAAGCTTGTAAATTTCTGCAGCTACTTTTGTCGCATCAGTTTTTGCATCAGGTGAGGCTGTTCCGGCAGGACGGTTGATTTCAAACAGGATCACTTTGACCGCATTTGTCCCGGTGTTCTTCGCGGCGTGCCATTCATCTGGCCTGATCATAGTGGCGCCTGTCGGCAAGCTGCTTTCCATCCTGGCTCCATCTCTTCCATAAAAAACTACGGTACCACCCTGTGCAACATACAAAGCGTTATCCGGGTGGTGATGCATGACGACTGAATCACCTGGACTTACATTTACTTCCAGCATGCGGATGCCAAGCGAATCGGCAATCACTTTGTAATTATTTGGAGCTGCTTTTACCGCATCCGATTCAGGGGTGGGTGTGTTTTGTGTGCTTGTTGAGTTCTCGGTTGTTGTTGCTTCTTCTTTGTCTTTGTCCTGACAGGCGATCAGGGAAGCCACAATGCAAAAAGCCAGTATTGTCCGGCAATAAATGTGGAGGTTCATAATGATAAATTAAAGTGTTTTAAAGTCTGTGCGATTTGCACAGGGGAAGGATATATTGTTAAAGCTAAGCAGAATTTGAGATCAACAAAAAATTGTTTTGGCGCGGATTCCGCGTTTGGTGGTAATGGACTGCTAACGGGCAGCTGGATAATGATTGTCTTTACTTAGATTTGGAAGGCGCATAAATCCCAAACAGGTCATATGGCTTTTTACTAAAACTATCATTAAATAACCAGGCTGTAAGGAATACAAATGCGATAAATGCAACCACTACAAGCAGCTGGGTCGTTGATGTTTTTTGAATATCCTGTTTTGATCTCAGGTCGCAAATCTCGCCGGGGCATTTCTGCGGTCTTTGTTTAAAAAATAATGGATAAAATTTACAGCCCAAACATATACCAAACGCCGCTTCAAAGAAAAGAAACAACAGGCAGACCAGGCAAATGATACCCGTTACCGGGCTATATGAATTGATTATTACTATAAAGATGAACATGGTGGCTGACAAGATCACACCGATTGTCCAGGCAAACTTTTTTTGTTGTGCACCGACGTACTCGGGTGATTGGTTGTGCACGATCAAACGACCTAAAATTAATGTGGGTGAAAATCCGGGATTTACAAAGACACGAATGATGAAATCAACAAGAAATACGGTGAGGACATACTTGATCGGCAAAAAATTGTTCTTAAAAAGGACGAACATTAAGGAAATAAAAGTGGCTAAGAATAAAATACCGGCTGCAGCCCTGATTTCTCTTTCATTTAATACACGAAAGTTATATCCTTCCACATTTTCTCCAAATTGTATGAGTCTATTCATTGTTTAGTTTTTACTGCGCGAAATACGATTGAAGAATTTAAGTATACCGAATCATGAAAAAACGGGGATGTAGAAACACCCCCACTAAATGCACATGAAAACTTGTTATTCTCAATATGCTTAGTTGCTGCTGAGCTTGCCGGGTTTAACACTGGCAAAAGATCATCGTAGCAAGAACAATGGTGAACGAAATAATTAGCTGTTTCATACTTGTAGGGTTTATTTGAACATTTGTTTTTTAGAGACCTGTCACAAGAATATTTCATAAATGGATGCTGTAAAAGCGGTTGTCAATAAACAACAGGTTATCGTAAACAAACAACAGGAAGAACGAGGATGGTTGTTGGAGGTTATTTGAGTCTGAAAATTTTAAACTGCAGGTTGAGACATACTTCTCAAATAAGTATATTTATACGGAACAAACAATATATATGAAGCATAGTTTTTATCTGCTCATTTTTATTTTCATTGCCTATACATCAGTTTCGCAGTCGCTTACAAAGGATGATTATGCAAGAGCAGTGAGTTTTCTATCGCAAAATCTGAATGGTAAAAAAGTATTTAATGCTAATGTGGCACCCTTCTGGGCAGGTGATAGCAGCAGTGTTGCCTTCATCATCCAGGACAAGGACGGCCGTAATTTCAATAAGATCGATCTCAAAAAAATGCAAATTGACTCATGGTTGGATAAGGATCGCCTCGCGAAACTGTTAACTGATTCGTTGAAGAGACCAGTAAGCGCAAACGAGTTGCCATTTGCCAACGTACGGTATATCAATAAAAACAAGGTGTCATTCACTGCAGCAGGTAAAAACTTTACGCTGGACCTGACTACTTATCAACTTACCAGGAATTCAGCCGAACAGCAGGATGAAATGGAAACCCGGTCGCCGGATGGTAAATGGATCGCGTATACAAAGGATCACAATCTTTTTATAAGATCGACCGAGACCGGGACAATAAAGCAAATGAGCACTTCGGGGTTCAAGAATTACGAGTATGCAAGCTATTATGTCTGGGGTGAGATCATCGAAGGAGAAAGTGCCGAAAGACCAAAACATTTTGCAGTGAACTGGTCTCCCGATTCAAAATGGATCCAAACTTTTATCTGTGACCTTCGTAAAGGTCAGAAGATGTACCTCCTCGATTGGAGCGTGGATACACTATACAGGGCAAGATTACTTTCTTATTATCGCGGCTCACCGGGCGATACCGATATGGTGTATATGTTGCCTGTCATCTTTAATATTGAAACGGGAGAAGAAACGCTACTAAAGGAATTTAATAATGTAAACGAGGCTTCCTTTGATTGGTCAAAAGAGCCCGGGATCATTTACTGTGAAAACCATGTACGTGGTTACCAACAGGTAGATGTGTATCGCCTCGATCTGAACAAAAAGGCCGGTGAATTGCTTTATCGTGAGACGAGCACTACCAATATTGATAATTTCCGTAAATGGATCCACGAAGAATCGGGTTTTATGGGCATTGCTTCCGAACGAAATGGATGGCGGCAATTGTATAAGTTGGACTTAAAGGCAAAATCATTGAACCCTATTACAAATGGTTCTTATTATGTAAATGATGCCCCATACTTTGATAAAAAATCAAAAACGGTCTTCTTTATCGCCCAGGGAAAAGAACCCGGGCGGAACCCGTATTACCAGCACCTGTATAAGATCGGCCTTGATGGAAAAGGATTAACGCTGCTGACTCCCGAGAATGCAAATCACGATATATCGATTTCGCCCGATGGAAAATATTTCGTTGATAATATTTCAACTTTTGAGAGTCCGACTACCACTGTTTTAAGAGATGCTTCGACGGGTAAAATCATAAGAGAACTTTCCAAAGCCAATATTGATGGCCTGCAGGCCATGGGTTATAAATTCCCGGAAGCTTTTACCGCAACGGCAAGGGATGGGATCACTACTATATATGGTGTCATGTGGAAACCTTCCAATTTTGATCCTTCGAAAAAATATCCTGTGATCGATCAATCTTATACAGGACCACATACAAATATGTTTCCCCGCAGTTTTGGTGCTGCTATCGGAAGAAATAATCAACCGTTGGCTGAGTTGGGATTTATAGTGGTCACGATTGATGGCATGGGCACAGCCGGAAGATCAAAAGCATTTCATAATGTTTCTTACAAGAACATGGGAAAAAATTTGACTGATCATGTTTTGGCAATAAAAGAACTTGCAAAAAGATATTCATGGATAGATGCGGATCGTGTTGGCATCTTTGGACATTCTGCCGGCGGTTTTGATGCAGGGCATGCGGTACTTGAGTTTCCCGAATTTTATAAAGTAGCTGTCGCCAGTTCAGCCGATCATGATTTCAGAATGGAGAAAGACTGGTGGCCGGAAATGTATATGGGGTGGCCGGTGGATTCAACCTACCATCTTGTTTCCAATATCACGATGGCTGGTAACCTGAAGGGAAAGCTATTGATCACGCATGGAGGCATTGACGAAAACGT
Source organism: Chitinophagaceae bacterium (assembly GCA_025929635.1). Lineage (GTDB taxonomy): Bacteria > Bacteroidota > Bacteroidia > Chitinophagales > Chitinophagaceae > VBAS01. The sequence continues at coordinate 1,137 of JAICPX010000035.1, read as the reverse complement.
AAATCCATCTGCCACTTTTAAATTAGCAGAGGCATTGATTAAAGCAGATAAAGAATTTGACATGTTGATTTTTCCCAGCCAGCGGCATGGCTATACGGGAAGATATAATGACTACTTTACAAAAAAGAGATGGAATTATTTTGTTGAGCATTTGGCGAATGTAAAACCGATCTGGGATTTTCCATTGAGATAAAGAAAAGATAGTGCCCAATGCGACGGTCTGGTGCCCACCCGGGGTCAACATTCTTTCTTAATATGGTTATGTCCTGGACAAGACCCTGGCGGGCAATCTGTGATTTTCCATTGAGATCAGATGTGTGGATTTTTTGCCCGTTTGCTCATTTGCAGGAACCGGTCAGGAGGTTTTTATCCATCCCGCTTATGTGCCGGCATAGTTTTGGTTAAAATGAATTAACTAAAAACCGGCAACATGAAAAAGATCATTCCATTACTCCTGATCGGGTATTTAGCGGTTTATCTTTCAGATAGACCGAAAAACGAAATAAAAGAACTCCCGGCGAAAGAAAAGGGGTTCCCCACTGAGACATTAACTATTCTTGATTCATACAAAAAAAATTCTCTCACACGTAGTGACTACCTGAAAGATGCATTTGCAACGACCAGCAAATTGAAGTTACCGGCGCATCTGCTGGTGAATTGAAATGTTTTGGGATTTATTCATTTCTCAGGCATTTATTTCATCTGCCGCAGCCAGTTTAAATCCTAATTGCTGATACATCGAAAGAAAATCGAAATTATTCCAGGACTCTACGATCTTGTTATTTCTTACCTGGACAAAGGTCATCCCCGTAAACTTTACCGTTTGATTATTGGCATCAGTTGCAGTTACCAAACAGCGTGACGTTTCATAACCGTCCTGGGAAACAGTGTCCTCTACTTCCACGTGGACCTGAGGAAATTGTTGTCTGAAACTATCATAAAAAACTTTGAATCCTTCAGGACCCGGAGCATTGATGCCCTCAATTCCGTGAATGACACCATTGGCATCCATCAATTCATCAATGGCATCTCTGCGTCCATTGTTCCATACTTCCTGGAACCAGCGATAGGTAAGTGTTGAATTTCTGTTTGGCATAAAAAAGGTTTTGGTGTTTGTTGTTTGAAGGTAAACAATCA